>JAOZSN010000020.1 GCA_029939635.1 Deltaproteobacteria bacterium | reverse complement strand
TCTTTTAGTTTTTTTCTCTGCGTAGGGAAAGTAGTTATAATCAAAAAAAAATCTCGGGTGCCATTTAAAGGCAGCCGAGATTTTTTTTTGGGGAGTGGTATAACTGCTTATCTCGCTCCCCCCCGAGCCACGTCCATCATACTCCACATAGGGGTGAAGATGGCCAGGGCGATGAAGCCCACCATGATGCCCATAAAGAGCAGCAGGATTGGTTCAATGAGGGTGGAGAGGTTGCGGATGGTGTAGTCTGTCTCTTGGTCGTAATAGTCAGAAACCTTATTCATCATGATATCAATGGTGCCTGATTCCACCCCAATGGCCACCATCTGTACTACCATCTCTGGCAGGATACGTTGCCGTTCCATGGCCTCGTCCAGGGCCACACCTTCTTTGACCTGGGCAATGATATTGTCAAAATGATCACGCAGGATGATATTGCCCAGGGCAGATGATGACAGCTCCAGGGTCTTAATGATATCAACGCCGCTGGTGGTGAGCACGGCAAAGACGCGGGAAAAGCGAGCCATGTAGAGTTTGGTATAGAGGGAGCCGAAGATGGGGACGCGCAATAGCAGGGTGTCACGGCCACGGACAAATTCTTCATAGCCCAGGGCAATGCGGTAGAGTACCACCAGGGCAGCAACAATCATGAGGATGATAATGGTGTTGCCGGCAAAAAAATTGCTGATGCTGATAAGAAGGCGGGTGGCCAGGGGCAGTTCAATATTGGCGTTGGCAAACATGCCAATGAATTTCGGTACCACAAAACTCATCAAGAAAAAGACAGCCCCTAACAAAGCCGTAATGACGATCTTGGGGTAGCGAGTAGCAGCCTTGATCCGTTCACGGATCTCCTTTTCATTTTCAAAGAGATCAGCCATGTAGCCAAAGGAGAGATCAAGGGTGCCTGATTCTTCGCCAACCTTAATGATATTGCGGAAGAGTAGATTGAAGATTTTAGGGTATTTCTCAAAGGCATCGCCTAAGCCCTCACCCTGTTCAATATCATCCCGAATTTCCAGAATGGTTTGCCGCAAAATAGGGTTGCCTACCTGGCTTGCCAAAACTGTAAGGCCGCGCATGAGATCCACCCCGGCATCAAGGAGGGTGGCAGTCTGTCGACAGAAAAGGGTTAAATCCTCCAGCCCTACCCCTTGCCATTTTTCCCACCACGTAATTGGTTTATCGGTGGCGCTCTGGCCTGAGGCCTCGCCAGCAGCAACTATGGAGGTGGGGGTGAGTTGCTGGGCTAGCAGCCACTCTTCCACCCGTTGCACCACCTCGGCCTCATGGCTACCAGTAATGGCATTGCCGTTGGTGTCTATGGCTTCGTAGTAAAAAAAGGGCATTAGCAACAGTTACCAGTTACCAGTTGCTCGTGACCAGTTTAAGGTTGCCAGATAACGTAACTGGTAACCGATAACTGGTACTGACAACTGTAGTTAATCCTTCTCCGCCAGGGAGAGTCGCAAGACCTCATCTAGGGAGGTGGTTCCGTCCAGCACCTTGGCTAACCCGGCCTGGCGTAGATTTTCAAAACCCTCAGCCTTGGCCTGACGGCTTAAGGCCCCAGAGGAGGCCTGATCCATTATGAGCTGTTCCAGGGTTGGGCTGATCTCCAGCATCTCATAGATGGCGGTACGGCCCTTGAAGCCTGTGGCCTCACAGGCAGGACAACCGCCTATCCCGTAAATAGTGGCATCTGCGGCCAGAGGATAGGGGAACAGGGCGCGGATAGCATCGGTAATTTCTATTTTTGATCTACAGCGTTGGCAAAGCTTACGGGGTAGGCGCTGGGCAATGATTAAGCCTAAGGACGAGGCGATGAGAAAGGGTGGGATGCCCATGTCCAGCAGGCGAGCCACTGCCCCGCAGGAATCGTTGGTGTGCAGGGTGGAGAGCACCAGGTGGCCGGTGAGGGCGGCCTGGATGGCGATTTCCGCCGTCTCCACATCACGAACCTCACCAATCATAATGACATCTGGATCCTGGCGCAGGATGGAGCGCAGGGCCGAGACAAAGGTGAGGTCTGCTTTGACATTCACCTGAACCTGATTGATGCCACTCATCTCATATTCCACCGGATCTTCAACGGTGATGATATTCTTGTCAGGGCTGTTGATTTTGTTGAGGGCACCGTAGAGGGTGGTGGTTTTACCGCTGCCAGTTGGGCCCGTGACCAGGATAATCTCGTGGGGCATGGTCAGATGCTCTTCAAAATTCTGCTGCTGGGCTGGGTTGAAACCAAGGTCTCCCAGGTCAACACGTACCTTGGACTTATCAAGGAGGCGTAATACCGCCTTTTCCCCCTTACTCAACGGCAGGATGGAGACTCTGACGTCAAATTCTTTGCCAGCCACCGGAACCTCAAAGCGGCCATCCTGCGGTTTGCGACGTTCACCAATGTCAAGTTGGGCCATGATCTTGATGCGGGAGATAAGACTGGAAAACATGTCCAGGGGATATTCTTTGATGATCTTCAATAGGCCATCCACCCGACACCGTACCCGTACCTTATTGATATCTGGCTCAATGTGCAGATCACTGGCCTCCTCCCGCACTGCATCAAGGAGGATGTCATTGACTGCTTTTACTGCCTGGCTGGTATCGGCATCATCCTGCTCCTCCATCTCCATGCTTGATCCACCGTAGTTGCGGTCAATGGCCGCTAATAACAACGACTCCATGGCCACGCAGGGGATCAGGGTGTCTTTGAGATGGCTTGATACATCGTCAATGGCAAAGATGTCCAGGGGATCGGCCAAGGCCACCAGGATCTCACCGGGCCGCTTGCCAATGGCCAGTAACTTGTTTTTGCGGGCCACCTGTTCCGGGATGGCGGCAACAATGTCTGGATCCAGCACGATCTTGCCCAGATCCACATAGGGGATCTCCAGCTGGGTGGAAATAGTGCGCGCTACCTGCTCTTCAGTAACCAGGCCGAGATCACGCACGGCCTGGCCCAGCTTGACATCGTTGTCTTTGCCATATTCCAGAGCCTGGCTGAGTTGGGTGGCATTAATAAGACCACCATCCACCAGAATATCGCCAAATCTTTTTCGTATCATGTTTTCCAGGTGTTGAGGCTATGCAGTTATTGTCCTGCCATACCACGTGGTTCGTGGACGCATTTCCAGAGATTTGGCTGCTTCTCTGATAACTTTTTTATCAATAAATTGTTTTTGGGCCGCAAAGGCCATGAGCAGGCAGCGACCCATGAGCTTGTTGATCAGGCGTGGGGTTCCACCACTGTAACGATAGAGCATTTTACTTGGGCCTTGGCCTGGCGACATGTCGGCTCGACCCACCCGGTTAAGGCGATAATTAATATAGGCCCTGGTCTCAACGTGGGTTAAAGGGCTTAAGGTTTCGGCAATGGTGATCCGTTGTCTGAGTTGGCGCAGGGAAGGCTGCTCAATTTTGGTGCGTAACTCTGGCTGGCCAACCAGCAGGATCTGCAAAAGTTTACGTTTATCAGTTTCAAAATTGGACAACAGGCGTAACTGTTCAATGGATTCTTCTGGCAGGTTTTGGGCTTCATCAATAACCAGCAGGAGTTTTTTGCCCTGCTTAAAAAGCTGGAGTAAGTACGCAGAGAGTCGTTGAAACATGATGGGCGTTGGTTCCAGGACTTGTTCTCCCAGGATATTAAGATCCTGCAAGATGGCGACCAGCAACTCTTGGGGGGAGAGCTGGGGGGAGACAATATAGGCAGTTTCGAAGTTTTTGGTAAAAAAGGGGCGCAGCTTTCGTAACAGCATGGTCTTGCCCGTACCCACCTCTCCAGAGATCAGCAAAAAGCCATCTCCCTGTTCCAGGCCATAACGCACCACTTCGGCCACCTGATTATGGGGCCGAGCTTGGAAGTAGAAGTCCTTGTCCGGCGTCAGGCGGAACGGGTCTTCAGTGATGCCGAAATATTTAAGATGGTTCATTCTGTACCATCTTCTCCTTCCTTTTCAGGGTTGTGCTTTGTTTTACCCTCCTGCCCCTCTTCCTCCTTGAGCTCTTGGCCAGGGTAGACAAACACCTTTGGGGTGAATTTTTTATGGACATCATCACTTATAACCGTGTTCACTCTCTTCTCGCGGGCGGTAGAGGCCCGTTCAAGCAGGTCAAGGGAGACAATAGTGGGGGTAAGGAAAATCAACAATTCATAGTTTTGTTGGACGGTGCCGCGATTCTTAAACAGTTCGCCCAGCACGGGAATTGATGCCAGGCCAGGAACACGACCTTTATAGATATCGTCAGAGCTGACATGGATGCCGCCGATAACCACGGTGGCACGGTTACCTAAGAAAAGGCTGGTCTTGATGGATTGGCGATCAATAAGAGGTTGCCCTGCAACAGTTTGGTCCTCGTCAACCTTGTCGTTGGTGACATCCACCTCCATGCTGATAAAGGTTTCCTTGATGATTTTAGGGGTTACCTTGAGGCTGAGGGTGGCCTCACGAAACTCTGTGGTGGAGGAGTCTGTTGAGGATGAGGTATATGGTACCTCCTTGCCCTGTTTAATCTCTGCCTCCATACCGTCCAGTACCATGATAGATGGGGCCGAAAGGATGTGGAGCAGATCATCACTTGCCATGGCCTGTATCTCCGCATCAAGCTTCATACTGTCCCAGACCATACCCACGGCCATGGCGGTGGAAGGCCCAATGGCATCAAGGCCTAAGTCGGTGCCTGCTCTTATGGTTTTACTGGTGACGTCGCCGATAGCATCCGTGCCGTAGTTTTGGTAGCCCCACTTGATGCCCAAGGCCTCCTTGGCCTCCTGGGCCAGCATGATGATACGTGCTTCGATGTGTACCTGGGGTTTGGGTTGGTCAATCTCGGTTAAAATTTTCTCTAGGTGACGCACCTCTTTGACATGATCCTTGATAATAAGGCAGGAGTCGTGCTTAGTTACCGTAATGGAACCCTGGGGGCTGAGTAAGGTGTCAAGTTGGGTTTTTATTTCACTGGCATGGCCATAATCAGGGCACACTGAGACAGAGATAATATCCTTGCCGGTTTTACTGAACTCTTCGGCAGTTTCAACAATGATGGTTTGGCCCTGTTCATTGTAATGGAGGTTTTTTGCTTGCATGATGAGTTGGAAGACATCATGCAGAGTGGCCTCCTCCATTTCAAAGGAAATGGTTGAGGTAATAGCTTCGGAGACGTAGATGGTCATGCCAGCCTGGCGCCCCATGGCGCGGAGCAGGGTGGTTACTTCCAGGTTTTCACAGCGCAGGGAGGTTGGATAGCTGCGCAGCTCTTCAACCAGGGAGGAAGGTGTTTCGTTGGCTTCTTGATACTCTTCAGCTCTGCTGAATCCAGCATAGGCGCAGTGCAGCATCACCAAAAGGCCGAAAATAAGTATCGTGCCGACAGCTTTAATCGGCATTGTTGAGGCATGGTCAGTTTTTTGCATCGGCCTGCTCCTGAGCTACATCGGTAATGGTAGTGCTGGGTGGGTAGCCAAAATCAATGTCTGGCTGGGCGAAAAAGAGGGTGTGTCGTTTGTTATTTTTGCGGAGAGAAATATGGTCCCTGCCAATAGCTGTCACACTGATGCCTTCCACCATGTCTCCTTCATGAACCAGGGTTTTGTTGACCACGGCCTGGGGAGAGGAGGAATTCCACAGGATGGCCTGCATGGTGATGTCAGTAAACGGGTTTTCGGTCGCTTCCAAGGCTTGGCGGAGGCGGGCACGTTGCCTGGCCGACCAGTTAAAGGGGTCACGGGCCAGGGGCTGTAGTACTGGGGTATGGTTTTGGGCCTGGGGCAGGGTAAGATACTGGATGGACTCAGCCTGGGCAGGTTGGCCCAGGCTGGTGAGGAACATCATGGTGCCAAACAGCAAGGTTTTTATCTGTAGGGTGCCCTGCATATTAGAGGTCATGGCTGATCTCCAGGCGGCCTAAGGTAATCTGGAAGGATACCTCGGCGCGGGCCGAAAGTTCGGTAGGTAGAGCAGTCAACTCCAGGCTGTCTAAAAAGCCAATCTCCGGGCTCTCCTCCAGGTAGTGGAGGTAGCGATAAAAATCGTTGAAAAAACAGTGACCTTCCAGGTGGACAGGGTAGAGATCAAAGCCATCCATGGAGCGGGTTTCTCCTTGGCTCATTTTAAGGATATATGGCTCCATGTTTTGAGGGGCAGCAGACTCCAGGGTGAAGATGATTTGATGAAAAAGGTCGTTGCTGCCCTGGTGTTGCCACTGTTCGCGCAGCAGAGTTTCCTTCAGGGTGAGTACTGCTATGCTATGGTCAAGGCGGTCTAGTTCCTGCTGCTGGGTGTAAAGTTGGGCTGATAGCAGGATTGATTCATTGGTAGAGCTGCTGTTTTGTACGCTTTCCACATGGGCAATTTTTTTACTCAGAGCGGCTAATTTAGGTTCCACCAGCATGATATGGGCGGCATATCCGGCCGCAAAACAGATACAGACAGCCAGAACAAGCTGACGCAGTTGCAGGGTTGCATCTGGGTCGGAGCGCAACAGAAAATAGATGCGTTTGCCTCCCTGCATTATGTCTGGAATATTTTTTTTCATGTGAGTTGCATGGTGATAGTAAAGGCTATTCGTTCAAGTTCCTGGTTATTGTCGCGGTCGGTAACAGTAAGGTCCACCTGGGTGAAGAGGGGCTGGGTCTGTAAAATTATCACCACCTGCGTCAGGTCATCATAGTCCAAGGCCGTACCCGTCATGATGCCTGATTTGCCCGTGAAATTAAGGCTCTGGCAACGGATAGTAGGGGGTAAGGACTGGGCAATAATTGCTATGGGTTGGGCAAAGTGGTGTTTGCTGCCCTTAAGTTTGGCCAGGGTGGTGACCAGGGCGTGGCGTTGTTCCTTTTCTTTTTTGCGGTTGGCCAGTCGTGTTTGGTTCAGGTTTATCTTGTCTTTCTGGGTGCGCAGCTCCACCGCCAGGTGTTCGGCCTGGTCGATCTGTTTAGTTAAACGTACCAGCTCATCATTTAATCCCTGCACTCGGAAGCTAAAAAAGAGGACAATGAGCAGGCCAAGGGTGAGCATGACCACAGGAATGATAGCCTTGATCTTGTCAGCCAGTGGCTGTTGGGGAATGAGGTTAACGCGTTTTTGCATCTATATCAGGGGGTAGAGATTTGGGGTCGGTGCTGTTGCGGCGTTAGCGGCACAAGGAACCTATGCCCATGGCCGTCAAGCTGGGCGAGGTCTTCAGGGCTATATCCATGTCAATAATGGCTTCCACTTTGCTGTTCAGGCTTTCTTCAATATCAGGTGCCAGTTTATCCCAGAATAATTCGGCACCGCCGATGATAACGGTTTTGATGGGGTTTCCTTTAATGATGGAGTTGAAATAATCTCTGGTACGCATAAGCTCGAGCCCCACCAGGCTACAGTAATTATCCCAACTGGCAGACTGGGGATGGATAACCGCTGGCCGTTCTGCCTCACCGTCATCTGTCTGGGCTGCTGGAAGAGAACTTTTTTCTGTGTCACTTTCCTTGGTCATCACCAGGAAATCAGCCAGGATAGCATTGGGATCTGCTTGGGGGGCTTTTTCCTCATCCTCAGGAGTTGATTGTGTCTCTGCTGGAGCGATCTCTGGCTGGGGCGTGTCAAGGGGGAGGTTGCCTGGCTGGGTGAGGTCGATGTTTCTGGCTAATGGCAGGGTCTCATTATCATATACCATGATCGACATGGAGTTTGCCCAGAGCATGGCACAGAGGGTGGCTTCATCCTGGGCTAGTCGTTGGCTCTTTTCCAGGTAGGCGGTGACCGCAAAGATGTCGGGCTCCAGGGAAATACAGGATAATTTATAGTGGGTAAGGATGTTATTTATGGTGGTGAAGGCCTTTTTGGGGAAAAGAAAAACCGTTATTTGTAAGGTTTCCTTTTGGCGTTTGGTGATGAGCCAATCGTAGATGAAATCTCCCAGGTCTTCTTCAAAGTTTTTAGATAAATGGTAAGGCAGCACACGGCCCACGGCCTCATCGGGAATCTTGTTGATGGTTAATGCCACTGTCTCAAAAAAATTGAGGGGCAGGGTTATGGAAACCTCACTTTTTTTGAAGTTACCACCGGCAAGGAGATGGTGGACAGTTTCTTCGCTATCAAGGCTGTTTTTGGCCCAGGACAGGGTTTGCAGGGAGAGTTGCCCGGTGGGGCCGATGATTTTTTCGCCAATCATACTCCAGTTGCTGTCCCCTGTGAGGGCGTATTGTTTTTTCTTGAAAAAAGGCATCTGGATCATCACTCTTCCCCACTTAGGTCAGAGGCGGTTATAAAATCAGCGTTAATTTGCTTATTGGCAATGGCGGTCTGCATGGCCTGGCGTAACTGTTCATTATGGGGATTAATACCACGGGCCTTGGCAAAATAGCGTTGGGCAGGAAATTGCAGGCCAAGATGGGCCAGGGTCATGCCCATGTTAATGGCAGCTTCACCACGGCTGGGCATGAGTCGGTCAGCTTGGTCAAAATAATAAATTGCCTGCCACAATTCTCCCTGGCGCGCCATTGTTACTCCTTTATTGTTGAAAAAGATCATTTTGTCTTCATTGCTGCCCTTGGGTGCCTGGGGTAGCGGCGCAGTAGGTGTCATCTTTTTTGCAAGGGCAGCTACTGGCTGGTCATGCTGTGCAGCTGTCTTTGGAGCTACGGCTGGTTTGTGCTGTTGGCCGCTAAAAAATTGAAACCCGGCAAAGATGGCAACAATAACGGTCATGCCAACGAGAAAAGGGAAGAATTTGCTGTGGCTTGGTGCTGGTGGCACCACGACGGCAATCTGTTCCTGGTCGGGCGTTGTGTCGTCTTGGTGCTGGATTTTTTCCAGGGTGTCGAAGAGCTTACTCACCGGCTGTCCTGCTAGTAATCAGAGGGTACCCTGTTGGCACCGTCTTTGTTATCTGTGTAGTTCCGGTCATCGTTGATATAAAACATGGCATCCACCATTCGACCATTGGTATCCCGTTCATTGCCAGGATAATAGGCCCAGCCCGTGGATTCGTTGGCTACGCGGGGTTGATTAACGGCCTCAGACAGGGATCGTCCCATGACAGCGGCGGGACGGCCTATCATGCCAGCGGTCATGTCGGGCAGATTGAGGAGAGGCAAGGCCTCGTTGATGATGGTGGAGTAGTGGTCGGCCCGTACCATGCGTAGGTTGCGGATGGCTTCAGGCCGGGTGGAGAGGATTAACTCGTTACGTTGTACCTCTTCCAGGGTAGGCCAGTCTGGGTTGTCACCGTCTGGTCCGGTATTCACACCTGAGGTAATGATTTTGGCATGGGCCAGTTCAATACCACCACGGATGGCAGCTAACTTACCCTTGGTGGAGGCGATTTTGGCCTCTTTCTGCATATTAAGATAGTAGGGAATGGCCATGGATGATAACAGGCCCAGTAGAATGATGACGATAATCATCTCAATGAGCGTGAAGCCACGCTCAGACTTGACGATGTGCATAAAGCCCCCTTATGTGCCATGCAGGAAATGAAAGAGATCTATCTTCAGACTGTCAACGGACAGTTTTTCAAAATAGTTTATCATAAATTTTCAGCTAGATTCAAGATAACTCTGTGAAATTTGATGAAAAAAAGGGGATGGGTGCTAGTTTTAGCAGTTAAAGGGTGTAGCGGACTTCTATTTCCCGGCTCACTCCGGCCTGACTGGCGCGGACATTGATGCGGCGGATTGCGCTGGGGGCTAGAGTGGTGGGGCCGGTGACAGTGAGGGTGAAATTTTGCACCGTAGGGGTGGGCAGAGGCCCGCCACCACCTCCTCCATCATCGGCCAGAATGGCACGACGCGCCCCGGATTCAGCGGCATACAGGGCTTGGGCCCAGAGGTAATCATCGGCTGATGCCTGGGAGGAGATAACGGTATAACGGGCCAGCAGCACACCAAACATGCCCACCACCACGATGATAAAAAGGGTGGCAATGAGACCGATACCGCGTTGGTTATGGAGATGTCTAGGGGACATTGCGTACCTGGATTTCTTTATGAATGCTGACGCTGTTGTCATCACGGGACAGGGTTACGTCGATGGTGACCAGGCCGTTGCTGGTGAGAGAAGGAGGGGCGTAGTTAAAGGCCAGGCTGGTTATATTGGTAAGGAGAGGGTAGCCCTGTTGGCCATCAAGGGCAGCGATGAAATTGCTGGTATGACTGATGGCCCTCTCTGAGCGCAATAAAATGGTGCCGGTGCCATCCAGGTAATAGCGAACCGCTGTGTCCAGGGGGTAGTAGCGTTTGGTGGCTGGGGCAGCAAGGACATCTTTATGCAGGGTCATGATGTTACTGGTCACACTGCCCACCTGATAGATCCGGCGGTTGGCGTGGGGAATGACGGTGAAATCGTTCCAGCTCGTATTATAGATGGAGATGAGATCGCCTGTTAGCAGGGAAGATGTGGTGACTTCGTCTTGGATCTGGTCAGGGTCGGCTGGGCTCGATTGCGTAAAGCGTCCACTTAAGCCCTGGGCTGGCAATCTGTTTTCATCAATGGTGCCAAAGTGGATATCGGTGGCATCCAGGGTGGTGATGTCAATGGCATTGGGCACCATGTGATGGAGGTCACGTTCCAGGCGCATCATGGCCAGTTTGCCCTCTTCAAAGAGCTCCATGCGGGCATCTGTATCTGAAAAACCACGGAAAAAGGTGGAGATCAGCTCACTGCCGGCAGCACCAATAATGCCTACCAGCAGGATCACCATAATGATTTCAATAAGGGTAAAACCATGCTCCTTAATATCGCTCCTACAGCTGTCGCAAATTGGGGGAATTAGAAATTGCATGCAATGGCCACCAGGGTAAAGGTTTCACCAAGGGGGCTGCTCACTGAGACAACGATACGTTTACTATCTGTGGCTGTTGTCGCACTGGTAGGGGTTGTGGCATCAATGGATGGTGCATTGCTGGCAATATAATTCACACTCACCGTACGGCTGAAGCCGGAAAATGTATTGGGGAGTTGGCTACCTGTCTGGTCGAAAAAAAAGCCACCGACAGGTTCACTTGCACCATTATAATCATCAATATCGTTCCAATCGCTTCTGTCATCAGCGGTGGCATTTTCATTGTCCGGGGCAGCAGTTTCCGGGCCAAGGGCAGCTGTGATAGTGGCTATACGAGTTCCATCGGTACCACGGCTGCCGGTGATTGTTTCAGAGGTGACAATGGGGCCTCCTCCCGACGCAGTAGTGTTATCCCATTTTTTGGCCAAAACCTCATCCATCATGGCCTGGGCCAGGGAGGTGGCCTGTTCGCGTAGAACCGCGTCAGAGCTGTGGCTAAAGGAGGTGATGGCAGAGGTCACCACCATGGCGGCAAAGCTGAGGATAATGATGGTCATCACCAACTCGATGAGGGTGAAGCCCTGGTGGTGGGAGGTCAAGGACATGTGTTGCCCTCCATGACATAGCCGGTCTGGGGACAGACGGTGAGGCTCTCGCTGCCCACGCTGATGGTTTGAGGGAAAACCGCGCCAGAGAGTGGTTCTCCCAGGCCATTGAACCAGATACTGCTGTCAGTAATGGTGATGATGTCGGTGCTGCGGTCGAGGAGGGTACGGTGGCAGAAGTCCTGGCTGGCTGAGCAGTCAGAGCAGGTGGCGTTGCAGCTCTCATTTTGGGGGCGGACGGTATAGCTATTGCTGCTGATGAAGATACCCCAGGCCGAGGCATCATTGCTATAGCGGGTCATGGCT
Source organism: Deltaproteobacteria bacterium (assembly GCA_029939635.1). Taxonomy (GTDB): domain Bacteria; phylum Desulfobacterota; class Desulfobulbia; order Desulfobulbales; family SURF-16; genus JAOZSN01. The sequence continues at coordinate 13,827 of JAOZSN010000020.1, read as the reverse complement.
ATGTGTTGGGCATAGCGTATTCCCCGTTTTAACTCACGCAGCGCTGCGCCGTCAGCCATGCCCGTGGGCCATTTGGCCACTGCCGCCACCGAAATGATGCCGATGAGGAGAATGATCATCACCAGCTCCATAAGGGTGAAGCCGTGATTTTTTGGGCTGGCTGCTGGCATCAGCGTACTATCTCCCGCCAGTTAATGATCCGGTCGTTGCCCCGATAGATACCAAAGGTGAATATGCCGCAGGTATCATCCGGCGTGGTACAGTCGCTCAGGTCTGTAAGCCAGCTTGGTGCAGTGGGGCACACATCTACCCTTTCAGCATTGCCATTACTCGCCACGGTTAAAGTGCCATTGCCACCAACAAGAGGGTCAGAAATGTTTGAAACTGAGTGCCCTGCAGGGCTAGAGCACATGGAGATACCAGTTGTGCAGTCATCGAAGCTATTGGTTAGCCATGTCGTGCCATTATAGTATTGGCTCAGAAACGGCGAGTTGGTGATGTCTTCATCTTCGGGGCCATAGTTATCCTGCACCAGCAGGCGACCATAGGCGTTATAGGCGCTACTGGTAATATCCTGAACCTGCAGGCCATCGCAGCTGGCGTTGGTGTCTGGATCATAGCAGACCGAATCACTATCAGTGAGATCTGCTGCGGTGAGATCCAGATGAACAAGGGCAAAGAAGGGCGCTTCAGGGCTGGCCGCTTTTGCATAGGTGAGTTGATCACCGCTGACGGTGAGGGTGCCAATGCCGTCATAATCGCTGTCCCCAGCCAGGGAGGCGTTGCCACCGTTGGTGGTTCGGCTCAAGATGGCCGCAGTGGCAGGTTGGTTGTTGGTGTAAAAGCGGTTACCAAGGGTGGTGGCCAGCTTCCAGAAATTCCCTCCGTAGTTTAGGGTGGTGCCTCCGGTGCTGTTTATGGCAGTGACCGTGAAAATCGGTTCGGTGGCAAAAGCAAATTCCTGGCCCAGGTAATTGAAGTCCACCGTGCCACCCACCGGTCCACCAGTGCAGAAAAAATTGAAGGCAGGGGTGTTGCTGGTCACGTTTAACCTATGGGGAATAAAACGGCCCACCTGGCTGGATCGGCCGGTGATATTGGTGGAAAAATATGTTGCGTCTGCCTGCACAGTGATGATTCCCACCTCGTCCCAATTGGCGTCGGCAACAGTGCCGGTACCATTGTTGAAATAAAGGGTTGAGGCGCTGAAACTGCCTGCATCTCCACCGGTAGGGGCAATGAGATTACTGCTAAGGGTGGCGTTGGCAGCAGTGGTTGTTTCATTGCCATAATTGTCAGCCTGGTTGGTGATGTCTAAGTTGGCGTTGTTGGCGATGGTGGCTGCATTGGCTGGGTTGTCATCCTCAAAGATGTCCGGGATGCCATTACTATTGGAATCATCTGCGTTATTGGTCAGGCAATAGGCCGTGCCAGTCACGTTGAAATTATGGGCTGCAACCTGGCAGGTACTGCTGTTGCACGTGCTGGAGGTGGCAATATAGCTCAAACCATCATCCACCAGAAAACCAAATGGCCGGTTGGCAAAGTTATTGGATATGCCATTCATATACACACCGGACGGAGTACCATTCTGCAGGGGAATATTATAGCGGGCATGGAGGCGAATGAGTCCAGCGTCCATATAGGTCATGGTGAAGGGGGCGGTGTAATCAGTGGCGCTGCCAAAATCTAGGCTAACCGAGCTATAGGTCTGGCTGCCACCGTTATTGGTACCAGTTATATTGGCATTACCGACTCCGTTAAATTGCAGCTGGTTGGCCGTGCAGCTGGTGGGGTTCCGGCACTCAAAGCCTATCTCAATGGAGGTGGTGCCGGTGAGCGCTGCCTCGCAGGCACCTGTTGCATCGCTGGTACGGATGGCGGCGATCTCCAGGTTTTGACTGCCAAAACCGGTGTTGGAGGATTTTCCGCAGATCTGGCTACCAATGTCATTGAGGCTGCTGGCCTCGTAGAAGAGGAACCCTGTTGCGCTGAAGATAAGATCCTCATCCTCGCTGGCCAGGGCAGAACCGCTGGTCTCTGTCACTGCCCCTTCTGCCACATTGATATTTACCGTTTCAACATGGGTGTCGCGCAGCTGCAGGGTGGCGCTGCCATTATCGCCAGCAGCAAAGCTATAGCTGGCTGCCCCAGAGTCAGCTGCCCCAGCGGCAAGGCTTCCCGTGCCACTACCAACTGACCAGTCTCCATTGCCGGTGGAGGTGGAGAGGGTGATGGTACCCACATAGCCGGGAAGGATGGTATGGCTGGCATCATGGGCCGTAATGGTCACATCCTCTGGCATACAGTTGATGGCTGTGCCATCATGGCTGATGGCGAAATGGTCAGGGGTGGTAGAGCAGGTCTGGCAGGCGTGGCTTTCATTATAAACTGTGTTTATCTGGGCTGCATTTAAGGCTTCATTGTATATTCGTACCTCATCTATACGGCCATCAAAACGCCAGTTTGGTACAGCCTCACTGCCAGCTCCATTGGTTTCTCCACCAATACTGGCAACACCTGGGTCGCTTCCCCAGGTACTGGTGTCTGCCCCTGTGGCCACTGAGGTGCCATTGACATAGATGGTTTTGGTCTGGGCACTGGAATCATAGACGGCACTGACAAAATACCAGGTGTTGGCGCTGATGACAGCAGGAGTATCAAGAATATTGGCTGCTGACCCGCGGGAAAAAAAGCGCAACTGGCCATCTCCCCCATCCCCTAAGCTGAAGGCAAAGCCACCGGAGTCATTCTCATCATCAACAAAGATTCGTTGGTCATTGCCAATGATGTTGGCATTGATCCAGGCAGTGATGGTAAAGCTCGTGTTATAGTTGGCCATATTGGGGAGGGCGACATAATCGTCATTGCCATCAAAGACGCCATAGCCACAGGTGCCTGGATCTCCGGCAATGGCAGCAGGTGGGTTCTGGCTGGTGTTGGCGCCATTGATTGCGGTGCCATGGGTGCTGCTGTCTATCGAGTTGATAACTTGATTTGCAGCATTACTCCAGGCGCATTCGTCAAATCTGAATTCGTGAGTGGGGCAGGGAATGCAGGTACGGGATGAGCCGTCATAATTTTTATTTGTGGTTAATTGGTTGGAATATATTGCCTGAACCTGATTGGCAGTAAGGCTGCTGTCGAAGATGAGGAGTTCGTCAAGATAGCCCTCAAAATCTTGGTTCAGAGCAAAACTACCACCAACACTATCCTGCTCCTGTCCCATGATGAGTGAACTGATGTTAAGTGCAGCATTGGTAACAGTAGATGTGTCCACCAGGGAGCCGTCCACATAGATGCGTTGGGTGGTTCCTGATCTACTGACAACCAGGTGGTGCCAACTGTTATCGGTAATGTCCACCCCGAGGTCTCGTTCATCTGTGGCGTTATCATAGGTGATGTAGACATTTTCATCGGTAAGGGCAAGCTCGATACCAAAGGCATTATGCTCTCCGCTTCTGGCACCTGATAGTATGCTTTGCAGGTCCCAGCCACCACTTTGGTTTGGGGTGTCATGGGTATTGAGCCAGATTGATACGGTATAATCGGTCAAATTATGAAGAATCGTGGCATCTAAGATGAGATAATCACTGGTGGAGTCGTTGCTGAAGTCGCCGCCTTTGCATATCTGACTGGTGGTTGACGTGGTGGTGTTTTGGGCGACCCCATGCAGGTTATTGCCACTACTGTCTTGAACCTCATCTGTGCTGCCATTCCATTCACAGTCATCAAAATAGAAGTCAGCAAAGGCGGGAGGAGTGGTTGTGCAAGCCCCACCGAAGTCGGCATTTGCCGCACCACTGGCATCAAAGGTGATGCCGCTGCCACCATTAACGGTAATATTGGCAGCGGTGACTGCGCCGGTAATGGTGCTGTTGGAGATGGTGGCATTGCCCGTGGCATAAAAGAGGGCATGGCGAGGAAAGGCATCACCTTGGGTGGTCAAGGTGCCATTGATGAAAAAGACCATATTGCTGGCCGATTGACCGCTATTAATGGTGCCAGAAACAGCTAAGTTATTATCAATATGGATGCGAGCAGTGCCGCTCCCGCTGAAGGTGAGGGTGGCATTATTATTAAGATTTGCATTGGTGAAATAATAGTCACCATCACTGAATGTTTGGGTCTGGTTCAAGCCAACATTGAGCACGCCATCGGTACCAGGGTTGGCGGGCAGGGTCATAGCTGAGGCATGACCATCAGCAGTACATGCCCCGCCATCGCAGCTGCCACTACCACTCAAGTTGCCGCTGTCCACAGCTAGATTGCCGCTAGTTGTATTGGTGATGGTGCCGTGGTTTACGATTGTGCCACTGTTACTCACCACATTGGCCGGGGTGGGGAATACATCACTGCAGTCTGGAGGTGTGGAGGCTGCCAGGCTCACGGCAAGATCGTAGGGTAGGTTGCCAGAGGAGGCAGATAATCTGATTTTGTATTGGGTGCCAGTGGTGACGGTATAGCTTATGCTGTTGCCAGTGCCATAGATTGTCGAACAGTTTGAGTTATAGAGTCTGGTGGTGATGCCACTGGCTCCAGAGCCGGTGACGGATATGGTGAGAGTGCCGTCTTGGCCAGCAGTAAAGGAGAAATAGTCGTTACTATCGTCTACTAACCACCATTGCCAGCGGGGAAATAGCGAGCCGGAGCCGGAATAGTCAAGGGTAATGAGTTCGGCGGTGTTGCACGTGTCATTGTTGTTGGTATCTGCCAGGACTGGTGCTGGTAAGCAGCAGAAAAGGAATATCCACAAGAGGCATAATAGGCTCATGGGGAGGGCGATAACGTGGTTCGGCCTGTAGGCAGGAAGAGTCATTGTCGGCAATGGGAGTAAGTTAAACTACAAACTTACATGGTACCGATAGCAGGTATGGAAAGTCAATTAAATTGACCCTTTTTCGCCTCCTTATACCATTTCAGCCACCCATAGGTTGACAGGATGAGGTAAACGCCAAAGAGAACAGTCTCAGCGTACATGCCGCGTAGGGAAAAGCTGATGGCCCAACCAATATTGGCAATGGACCAGATGAGCCAGCAGGACACCTTTTTTTGAATATTGAGCCAGGTGCCCAGCAGACTCATGCCAGTTAATGTCCATTCGATCATAACAGCAGTCTCCGCTTGTCGGTTTCAGTTGTCAGTTGGTTGCAATTATTCAAGATGCCTTATAGTGAAATAGTGATAACTGGCAACAAGCAACTGCTAACTGGTGTCGTAGTCACGCTGCCACCAGCACAGCCTCTCGTTTGATTTTGAAGAGGCCGATGATGTCATCCACCAGATCACTGATGCTGAAGTATTCGGCACTGTCAATGAGATCATTATGAAAGGTCTCTTGCCCTTTCTCGTCTTGCGCGACAATAAAGCCGCAGCGCACGCTATTGTCAAACTCTAACTGGGCATTGTCCAGATAAACTGTGATGTTCTTGACCATGATAATTCTCCTGATGTTGAGAGGGTTTAGGGAATATTTTGTCGGTGCATCGACGTTTCATGGACAATAGCATTGCTGGTAGGACAAATAGCGTCCGGGCATAATTTTTTTAAAAAAATATTTGGAAAAAATGGGATCGATTGATAATTCCGTCAACCGTCAACCGCTTTTCATACGCCAAACGACTCTCATCATTAAAGCAGGTAAAGATCACCTGGGTTAAATTCCCATTGATTTTGGCAGCCTTTCTTGTTTCAGACACTGCGATCTGGGCTGCTGCCTCTTTGGGGAAGCCGTAGATGCCAGTGCTGATGGCAGGGAAGGCAATGGTTGCAATGCCATGTTCTTGGGCCAGAGCAAAGCTGTGCCGGTAGCAGGCAGCGAGTAATGTGGCTTCATCGTAGTCACCTCCTTGCCAGATAGGGCCAACGGTATGGATGACAAAGCTGCAGGGCAGCCTGTATCCCTTGGTAATCTTGGCCTGGCCTGTTTTGCAGCCATGCAGGGGTATGCATTCCTGCAATAACTGTGGCCCAGCGGCTCGGTGGATAGCACCATCTACTCCGCCACCACCCAGTAAGGATGGGTTTGCCGCATTTACAATGGCATCCACACTCAGGCCGGTGATATCGCCGCTGAGTAGTTCAATTTTCATAGATTACTTCCATTTTGGCTGTGACTATAAGATTTTTATTGACATGATGACTGGTTTGGTGCGCAATAAACCTGTACCTGAGGGCAAGGTGGAGGTGCCTAGAGCCATTTTAACCTTCTTGCTGGCCTGACTCAAGAGTCATGTTCTGGAGGTTGAGGCAAAGTTTTTTTGCCGATCTTGCTCGCTCCTACAGGTTTACGTGTACGTTCTGTGGATGAAGCGTACCCTACTCACTGTAGATAAATAAAGATAAAGGGGCCAGAAAGAATGAAAAAATTTTCAGATCGAACGATCCTGGTCAAAGAATTGGCCGCAGAGATTGGTGTCATGCTTCAAAAAGGGATTGCTGATAATGGTCAAGCCAGCCTTGCCGTGTCAGGTGGCTCAACACCCATCTCATTATTTGAAAATTTGGCCATGCTGGATATGCCCTGGCAGCATATCACTATTTTTTTGGTGGATGAACGGTGGGTTGAGCCAACGGAGGATGATTCCAACGAACGTCTGGTTCGCAGCCATCTCCTGCAAAACAAGGCAGCTGCGGCCACATTTATTGGCATGAAAAATAAGGCCAAGACAGCAGGAGAGGGGGAAGGTGAATGTGAAGCGCGATTACAGACCATTCCCCAGCCCTTTGATGTATTAATTTTAGGCATGGGGAATGATGGCCATACCGCCTCTCTGTTTCCTGGGGCTAAGAAATTAGCAGCAGCCACTGCTCTGGATTCAGGCAGAACCTGCATGGCCTTGGCACCCCTCACTGCCCCCCATGAGCGGATGAGCCTTACCCTGCCGGTAATCCTCGCGGCCAGGCAGATCTATCTCCATATTGTCGGCCAGGAGAAAAAAGATGTGCTGGCCAAGGCAATGGCTGAAGGCTCGCGGCAGGAAATGCCCATTCGTTTTATTTTGCAACAGTCGTCAGCTTCTTTTGATACCTATTGGGCACCGTGATTCCAAGGAGAATACAAATGCATACAATTGTGCAACAGGTCACTGATCGTATTATTAAGCGTAGCAAGGTACATCGCCAGGACTATTTACAAAGAATAGCTGCTGCAAAAGGGGATGGCGTCTTTCGCAATAAACTTCCCTGTTCCAATCTGGCCCATGATCTGGCCGGTTGCGTAGGCACCTGTCGTAGCGCCTTGCTGGATGAGACTATTCCCAACATTGGCATTATTTCTGCCTATAGTGATATGGTCTCAGCCCATCAGCCCTATGGCGCATATCCTGATATTATTAAGGCTGCGGTAGCAACGGCTGGTGCTAATGCCCAGTTTGCCGGTGGTGTGCCTGCCATGTGTGATGGTGTCACCCAGGGCGAAGCAGGCATGGATATGAGCCTGGTTAGCCGGGATGTTATTGCCATGTCCACCGTGATTGGCCTGTCCCATAATGTTTTTGACGGTGCTATTCTCCTTGGTGTCTGTGATAAAATCCTGCCCGGACTCCTCATGGGTGGCCTGCAGTTTGGTCATTTGCCCATGATCCTTATTCCGGCAGGGCCCATGACCTCTGGCATTGCCAATAAGGATAAAAATAAGGTTCGGGAGCGCTTTGCCAAGGGAAAGGTTGGCCATGAGGAATTGCTCGCCTCTGAAGTCAAGGCCTACCATAGCCCCGGCACCTGTACCTTTTATGGCACCGCAAACTCCAACCAACTCATGGCAGAAATGCTTGGTTTGCATTTGCCTGGTTCGTCCTTTGTCAATGCTGGCACCCCGTTGCGTGATGCCCTGACCAGATCAGCGGCCGAGCAGATCTCAACCCTGACCCATCTTGGCGAAAATTATACCCCCTTGGGTCAGGTTATAAGTGAAAAGGCAGTGGTCAACGCCATTGTGGGGCTTATGGCCACCGGCGGTTCAACCAATGAAACCATGCATCTGGTGGCTATTGCCCGGGCCGCTGGAATTCGTATTGATTGGAATGATTTTGCCGAACTCTCCGATATTACTCCCCTTCTGGTCCGCATTTATCCCAATGGTTCAGGCGACATCAATTCCTTCCAGCAGGCGGGTGGCATGGCCCTGCTTATTAAGGAGTTATTGGCTGGTGGTTTCATCCATGAGGATGTGCAAACCGTGGCAGGACAAGGGTTTGAACGTTATACCAAAGCACCTGTTCTGGAGAATGAGACTGCTGTGTGGCAGCAAGGCCCGGACAAGGCCGCAGACCCGACAATTATTGCCACTGTGGATAAACCCTTTGAGGTATTGGGTGGTATTAAGGTTCTCTCTGGCAATTTAGGCCGGGCAATTATGAAAATTTCTGCCCTGGCCGATGGTGAGAAGACCTTTGTTGAGGCCCCTGCCTTGGTTTTTAACAGCCAGCAGGAACTTGAAGATGCCTTTAAGGCCGACAAATTAAACCAGGATATGGTGGCCGTGGTTCGTTTTCAAGGTCCGCGAGCCAATGGTATGCCAGAACTCCATAAGCTCATCACCCATCTCTCCATCACCATGGATCGCGGCTATAAGGTTGGCTTGGTTACCGATGGTCGACTCTCAGGTGCTTCCGGCAAGGTGCCCTTTGCCATTCACTGTAGCCCGGAGGCAGTCACGGGCGGTCTGATTGCCAAGGTGGAGGACGGTGATATTATCTGCATGGATGCCCACAATAGTATTCTGGAGCTAAAGGTTTCAGAGGAAGAACTGGCCCAGCGGACACCTTTTACGCCTGATCTGGATGCCAGCCGTTATGGCTTGGGTAGACAAATATTTGCCCCGTTGCGCAAAGATCTCCTTGGCGCTGAAGAAGGGGCAAGCTCTATCTTCAGCTACACTGACGAAAATTGAACGTAAGGAAAATATCCCATGTTACAGAGCAGAAATTGGCAGATAGCCTCCATTGATGTCCTCAAGGCCGGGCCTGTTGTGCCGGTCATTGTCATTAAGAAAATTGAGCAGGCAGTTCCATTGGCCAAGGCCCTGCTGGCTGGCGGGGTCAAGGTGTTGGAGGTGACCCTGCGTAGTGATGTTGCCGTGGAGGCCATCCAGCGTATCGCCCAGGAGGTGCCAGAGGCCATCATTGGTGCTGGTACTGTGGCCAACCCTGCTGACCTGCAGGCCGTGACCGAGGCTGGGGCACTCTTTGCCATCAGTCCTGGTATGACCGAAGAGCTGCTTGTTGCCGCCAATAATGGCCCCATCAGCCTTATTCCAGGGATTTCCACGGCCTCAGAGCTTATGGCTGGTATGGCGTTAGGTTATAGCGAGTTTAAATTCTTTCCAGCCGAGGCGGCAGGTGGTGTCTACATGTTGAAATCCCTTGGCGGCCCCTTCCCCCATATAACTTTTTGCCCCACCGGCGGCATCTCTTTGAATAATTATAAGGAGTATCTTGCCCTGGCCAATGTTGCCTGTGTCGGTGGTTCCTGGATTGTCCCCACGGATGCCGTTGAGCAGGGCGACTGGCAGAGGATAACCTCTTTGGCCCGTGCTGCCGTGGTCGGGAGCTGAATTTGCCATGAAAATACTGGTACTCAATTCAGGCTCTTCCTCACTGAAATTTCAGCTTTTTTTGAAGGATGATCTTTCGGTTTTGGCCTCAGGATTAATCGAGCAGATTGGCGATGCCAGCAGTGCAGCCCAACTCTGGTTTATTGATACAAGCGGCATAAAACAACAACGGAGACAAAACGATCCTGTGGCCGATCATCGCGCTGCCATCAAGGTTATGTCTACGATGTTGCAAGAGAGTGGCACACTGGTTGACATGGGTGAGTTGGCTGGTATCGGCCATCGGGTTGTCCATGGTGGCGAGGCCTTTCAGCAGCCAACATTTATTGATGCAAGCGTCATTGCCGCCATTGAAGAGCTTATCCCCCTGGCGCCTCTTCATAATCCGGCCAATCTCATGGGGATCAGGGTGACCATGGAGCATGCTCCCCAGACACCCCAGGTGGCGGTCTTTGATACGGCCTTTCACCAGTCCATTCCTGAACATGCCTATCTCTATGCCTTGCCTTACGCCTTGTATGAGCAGCACAAGGTGCGGCGGTACGGGTTTCATGGTACCTCCCATAGTTATGTGGCTAGGCAAGCGGCTCTCTACCTTGAGAGACCCATGGAGGAGTTGCATATCATCACCCTTCACCTGGGCAACGGAGCCAGTGCTGCTGCCATTAAAGGCGGAGAATGTATTGACACCTCCATGGGCATGACCCCCCTTGAAGGACTGGTCATGGGCACACGCTGCGGGGATCTTGACCCGGCAATTTTGTTTTATTTGGGCCGGGAATGTGGTCTGGACATGGCAGCCCTTGATGCGCTGCTCAATAAGGAAAGTGGCCTGAAAGGCATCTGCGGTGAAAATGACATGCGTACCATCAGCGAGGCTGCTGAGCAGGGAGATGCACCGGCTAAACTTGCCCTGACCATATTCTGCTATCGTCTTAAAAAATATATAGGTACCTATATGGCTGCCTTAGGTGGGGTGGACTGTATTGTCTTTACCGGCGGTATTGGTGAAAATTCGGCCATTGTCCGCCAGTTGAGTTGTCAGGGTATGGAACGGCTTGGAATCGTCCTTGATGGGGAGAAAAACAGTATGCGTCAAGAAGAGATATTAGAGATACAGGCCACGGGCAGTCAGGTCAGCCTACTGGTCATAGCCACTGATGAAGAGCATGAGATTGCCAGCCAGACCCTGCAGGTCATCATATGAAACTGTATAAAACTACCCTTGGGCATCGCTACCCTGCTGGCGCTACCCCTTACAAGGACGGCGTTAATTTTTGCATTTTTTCTCGCCATGCCACGGCAGTGCAACTTTTGCTCTTTGCCAAACCAGACTCTCCTGCGCCTTTTCAGGTCATTGATCTTGATCCTGAGCTGAATCGAAATTTTTTCTTTTGGCATGTCTTTGTGGAGGGCATGACAGGTCAGGAAAAAATATCCTACACCTGGAAGGTGGATGGCCCGGATAACCAAGATCCTGGCCATAAATTTGATGCTTCAGTGCAGTTGTTAGACCCCTGGGCCAGGGCAGTCACCGATGTTATGTGGCAGAGAAAGTATAACCGCGACAGTAATGAGGAGAAGGGCGAAACATCCATGCGCGCCATGGTTCTGCCCAGAGTCGATTATGACTGGCAGGGAGATAAACCCCTGGGCCAGGCAAGTGAAAAAGAAATCATCTATGAGCTGCATGTGGGTGGCTTTACCAGGCACCCCAGCGCCCAGGTGAGCCATCCTGGCACCTTTGCAGCCATTATTGAAAAGATCCCGTATCTCCAAGAGCTTGGGGTGACAGCGGTGGAGCTTTTACCTGTTATGGCCTTTGATGAACAGGATCTACCCGATAATGCCCGGGATCGTGGCCTGCATAATTACTGGGGCTATGCCACCCATTCATTTTTCAGTCCCCATCCAGGCTATTGTATAGAACCCTTGGCCGGTAACCACCAGAATGAATTTCGGGATATGATCAAGGCCCTGCATCTGGCTGGCATCAGCGTTATTCTTGATGTGGCCTATAACCATACTGCCGAGGGTGGCACAGATGGGCCAACCATTAATTTCAAGGGTTTGATGAATCGTGGGTTTTATCACCTGGAAGATCATGATCCCACTCTCTACAAAAACTATAGCGGCTGCGGTAATACGGTGAACTGTAATCATCCGCTGGTGGCGCGGTTTATCGTGGAATCATTGGAGTATTGGGTCAAGAAATATCATGTGGATGGCTTTCGCTTTGACCTGGCCTCAATCCTGTCTCGGGGTGAAGATGGTGGGCCTATGTATCATGCCCCGGTGGTCTGGAATATTGAGTTTTCCAATGTCTTGTCCCACACCAGGCTCATTGCCGAGGCCTGGGATGCCGGCGGTCTCTATCAGGTGGGCGGCTTTCCAGGCTTTCGTTGGGCTGAGTGGAATGGGCGCTACCGTGATCTGGTGCGCCAATATGTCAAGGGTGATCCTGGTCTGGTACCAGAACTTGCCACCAGGTTGACGGGTTCAAGTGATCTTTACCAAAATTCAGGTCGCCACCCCACCAACTCCGTCAACTTCATCTCGTGTCATGACGGTTTTACCCTCTATGATATGGTCTGCTATAACGAGAAACATAATGAGGCCAATGGTGAGGGTAATCGTGATGGTGACAACCAGAATCACAGCAGAAACTATGGCGCCGAAGGCCCGACAGATGACCTAGCCATCATTGCCCTCCGGCAGCAGCAGGTTAAAAACTTCATGGCCATACTCCTGCTCAGTCAGGGTGTGCCCATGATCCTGGCCGGTGATGAGCTTCTCCGCAGTCAGCTGGGCAATAACAACTGCTATTGTCAGGACAATGAATTGAGCTGGCTTGATTGGCGCTTGTTGGAGGAAAACAAAGAGATGTTTTGTTTCACCAAGGGCATGATAAGCCTACGTAAGCGCCATGCCAATCTCATGCAAAAAAGGTTTTTGCAGGGCATACAACGTGAAGATGCAACAATGGCTGATATTAGCTGGCATGGTGCGTTGTTAGGTGATCCACGCTGGGATGATTCAGAGTCGCGCGTATTGGCTTGCACCTTGGCCCGGGTGAATCCTGAGGAGGAAGATCTGCATATTATGCTTAATATGTCAGCTGAGACCATCTCCATGGCCTTACCAGAGTTGCCAGGGCGGAGATGGCATCTGGCCGTGGATACAGCCCAGTCAATATCTAAAGATATTATTGAACCAGACCAACAACAGCTACTGCCTGAAAATACCATTCGGGTTAACTCTCACAGTGTGGTGGTTTGCGAGAGCAGGTGAGTGACGAGATGATAGAGCATAAAACATTCGCCAATGGTTTTAGGTATATTGAGATCAGCAATAATGCTGCCCACGCTAAGATTGCCCTGCAGGGAGGCCATCTCTTTCATTTTGAAGCAGTTAACCAGCCTCCTCTATTATGGCTCAGTAAGACAAGTTTTCTGGAAACAGGCAAGGCCATCCGTGGTGGGGTGCCAATCTGCTGGCCATGGTTTGGCAAGCACCCAACCGATAACACCTTGCCGCAACATGGCTTTGCCAGAAATTCTGACTGGCATCTGCTCACGGCAGAGGATATTGATGCACATACCACTAAAGTAGTATTGCAGCTGCAATACTCTGTTGAGAGTTTAAAGATATGGCCCCATGCATTTGAGCTATTGTTAGCCATCACCGTGGGTGAGCACCTTAGCATGGCGCTGACCACCAGAAATTGTGACAATCAAGAATTTACCATCACCGCTGCCCTGCATAGTTATTTTGCCGTCGAAGATATCAGCACGGTTTCTGTTAGTGGCTTTGCCGACACATCATATCTGGATACGGTCACAGGGGAGGAGCACATTCAGCAGGGTATAATAACCATTGACCAGGAGGTTGATCGTATCTACCGTCAGGTTGCCTATCCTGTGAGCCTTCATGACCAGAGAAGAGCTGTAGATATTGATGCCAGTGGCTCCACCTCGGCTGTTGTTTGGAATCCATGGGTAGAGAAATGCCATGCCATGGCTGACATGGAGGATGATAGCTATAAAACAATGCTTTGTATCGAAACAACAAACGCCCTGGAGGATGGCCGGCGACTTAGCCCAGGACAAGAGCATACTCTTACCTCAGACATTTCGTGTTCAGGAATAGTAATGGGTCGAGTAATTCTTTGATACTATGAAAACGATTTATTCCTTGAGGGCAAGGCTGAGGTGCCCAGGGCCATTCTTGTTTTCTTGCTGGTTGGGCTCAAAAATCATATCCTGGAAATA
>JAOZSN010000002.1:42146-65825 GCA_029939635.1 Deltaproteobacteria bacterium | reverse complement strand
TTCGGCTTTTTGTCGTTCGCTGAGTTCATGCTGCAGGGCATGGGTTTTGAGGTATACCTGTTTACGCAATGTGCGGTTCCACATGATAATGGTGGTAAAGGTGGCACTAATCAGCAGCATGCAAAGGGTAATAATGAGCCAGGTAGGTATCTGCCAGCCTGTGGATTGGAGATGTACCCAGCGATCTATGATTTCTTTGCGTTCTGCCGGGGTAATGCTTTCCGTGGCCTTGGCGAGGATGTCAGCCAGTATTGGCCAGTCACTGCGACTAGCAAAGGAGAGGTCATAGATAAAGTCAGTATCTTTAAATATTTGCAGATTGGTGATGCCTTCCTTGGAGATATAATGGGTCGCCGAGGCAATGTTGAGGATCATTGCATCCACCTTGCCGAAGGAGACCTGGCGTAGTCCGGAGGGGATGTCGGGTACTGTTATGAGGTCGGTGTCGGCATAGGCCTCGCGCATATATTCAGCGGCAGCGTAATTGGAGACCACTGCTACCCGCATACCTTTCAGGCTATGGAGACGCCGGGGCTTGTTTGTGTCGTTTCTGGCCACGATTACGGCTGGAAATTCTACAAAGGGCTTGGTGAATTTCATGAACTGCAGCCGTTCAGGGGTGGGGACAGCGGCACTGAGCATGTCTATCTGGCGTGTCTTTGCCTGGCGCATCACCTCATCCCAGTTTTTAAGGTTGATGATGTCAAAGTGGACAGGCAGTTTTTTCTCCAGTAATGCGAGAAAATCCATGGCGATACCAGAAAAAGTATCAGGCCTGGTCAGGGATTCTATGGGGGGGAAATCTGTATCTGGAGCAACCTTAATGACGGGATGTGCTTTGAGCCATTGCAACTCTTTAGGGGTCAGGCTAGCCAGGGTAGGATCGTCTTGGTGGTTTGCGCTTGTCTCGTGGGCTTGGGGTAAGTTAATGAAGACGTTGCCAAGCAAAAGCAAAGCGATAAGCACAGGGATAATGTGTTTGGCGGCGGGCATTAGATATCCTTGTAAAAAATGTAATAAAAACTATTAGTATAGCAGGATGCGTTTCATTGTGACAAATGGTATGACTCAATTATGAAGAACAATAATTCCCAAAGGAAACAACGACAGATTCGGCATTGGCAGTTTTTTTTACTGTTTTTGGGCTGCATCTCTCCTTCATGGGCAGATGCCTATACCATTTATTTGAAGAACGGTAATCAGGTTGACACTGAGTTTTGTCGGCAACATGGTGATGTGGTGGTCTATGAAAAATTTGGTGGCACCATTTCCCTGCAGATGAACCTGGTGGCCCGTCTTGACTGTGAAGGGCCGCAGCCATTAAAAAAGAAGGATGATGGCCATCCCAGCCTGGAAGATGTAAGTCAGCATGAGGCGCTGAGCCAAGGTGGCAATGGGGATATAGATTTAGTTGCCGCATTACGAGAGGCCCTCACGCCGACAACTGCCATTGAGCTGGCGAATATATCCACCCTGGCCATTGAGTCTCCCCTAGGGGCAGGATCTGGTTTTTTTATCACCACAGATGGCTATATCTTGACTAATAAGCATGTAGTTAAGTTTACCTCGGGGATGAGAGAGATGCAGATGACGCTGATAAGCAAGGCCCGGGGCCAACTCCGTGAGGCCCGGTCATCATTTGAATTGGAACGGCAACGTATTAATTCCGCTGACACGCAGATTCGCCATAATAAGATTAACCTGCAGCAGGCCCTTGCTACTGAGGGCCAGGGGGCTCAGGTACAACGCCTGCGGCGTGCAATCCTGGTACAGCAGGAGTCTTTAGCTATCCGTAAAAAAAGCTACGGGCGCCAGCTAAAAAAATATCGCCAGGCTCAGCAAGGATTGCAGAAGGAGGAGCAGGCCTTTCGTCGGAAGGCAAAGGGTATGCGAGGTAACCGCTATTATAAGATATATCTGGCCGATGGTACGCCCCTGACTGCACAACTGGTTAAGGTCAGCAGCAAATATGATTTGGCCCTGCTCAAGGTGGACGGTTACCAGACCCCCCATCTACAGGCGGTTTCAGCCCATAATATAGCCATGGGGGAAGCTGTCTATGCCATCGGTAATCCGGTGGGACGGCGCAACTCTGTCTCTTCTGGTGTTCTTTCTGCCCGACGTGACGAATTCATCCAGACCAACGCCGAGATCAACCCTGGTAATAGTGGTGGGCCTCTGGTTAGTAAGGATGGTGAGGTTATCGGCATTAACACCAAGAAGTTGGTGGGAGCCAAGGTGGAAGGCATGGGCTTTGCCTTAGACATCAACTACGCCTTTGGGGAGTTTGCTGGTTTTATTGGCGGGGTAGGGAAATAGTTTTTCCATAGTGCTGCGAATAACGAGAAAAGGGGCTGCTTCTGGTGGAAAACCAAGCAGCCCCTTTTCTCGTTGTTGAGTAGTGTGGTGTTACTCAGGAAGTTGACATGGGGGGCTCAGGCACATCATCACCATGACAGTCCATACAGTTGAACTGACCCGTGATGCCATGCTCGGACGGGGCGCTGAAGTCTGAGGTTGGCTCATACGTGCCAGCATGCCACGTATTGAGCAGTTCTACTAGTCGATAGGCCGTGCTGGCTGCCACCCTGGCACATCTGTCCTTTCTTTCTTTGCTCTTCAGTGAGAGTCCTGACTTTTTCATCCATTTACCCACAGAGATGTGGCAGAGGGGGGATTCGCTGGTGGTTTTGACGATTTTGGCTGGGTTGATCCGTGGTTTTTTTGGGGTAAATACTGGCATGGAGGCCTCTGAGTACCATTGCATAATATCGGCGGAGATATGATGTCCGTCAGGTGACCCGGCAATGCGTGGCCCAATGATGGTGTTGGCAACAATATTTGCCCCGGCCGGTGAACCACAGATTGTCCCCCAGCCCATCTGGCCTCCCTCGAGAAAGACAAAAGAGTCGATGGGAAACGAGGTGTATGGCTCTCCGACCTTTTTGCGTAGTTGGCTAAAAACGCTGTTGATAACGGCACAGCCACAAAAGACCCTATACCATTCGTTATAGCAAATTTCTGCAGTTGTTCTCGGGTCAAGCTTGACATAGGGCCAAGGCCATTTTTCAGTGGGGCCACCCTTGGCCTGGGCAGGTTTCAGTAAGCCTCCAAACTGACTGAGGGCTGTGCCTGCAGCAAGTATACCTGTACCTATCATCATTTTACGGCGGGATACGCCTTGAGTGTCCAATTGATCTTTTGCCATTTTTCATTTCTCCTCATTTTTTGGTTTATGTATGCACTGAGTTGTTCAGTCTATACACGACGAAGGAGAGTCTTCCCTCAGACCCATTTGGCTTTGCCACAATGTGGTATGTCACGTTGTGGTACTTGTAATGGGTATCATGCTTTGGGGGATATGCCAATGTGGTAAATTGTCGCCTCTTTATAGCTAGTTAGCTAACTAGCTAATTTGCTGAAAGGTGAAGTGCCGTGAGAGGATGCCAGACGAGGTAATGATTAAAACTGAGGGAGATATGGTAAAAGGAGAGGGATACAGGGGAAAGAGGAGGAGCTGTCTGTTGAGACAACTCCTCCTTTGATAGGCCGAAAAGCGGTTTTAGCCGCGCAGAAAATTAAGGGCTGAACCAGCCTTGAACCAGCTGATCTGCTCATCATTCATGGAGTGGTGCAGGGCTATCTCCTCGCTGCTGCCGTCATCATGATGGAGGACAGCGGTGATGGCACTGCCTGGGGCCAGTGTAGTGACACCAAGGATATCAATGGTATCCGCCTCTTGGATCTTGTCGTAGTCGGTCGGATCAACAAAGGTAAGCGGCAACAGGCCCTGTTTTTTCAGGTTGGTCTCATGGATGCGGGCAAAGCTGCGGGTTACCACAGCCTGGCCGCCCATGTGGCGGGGGCTCATGGCTGCATGTTCACGGGAAGAGCCTTCGCCGTAGTTAGTATCACCCACCACTAACCAGTTTTTACCTGCCGTACTATAGGCCCGCGCTGTCTCATTAACAGCTGCTGTTTTACCATTGAGCTGGTTTGTTACCATACCTACCTCGTCGGAAAAGGCATTAACAGCACCGGTGAGCATATTGTCGGAGATGTTGTTGAGGTGGCCACGGAAGCGAAGCCAGGGGCCTGCCGGGGAGATGTGGTCAGTGGTACATTTGCCTTTGGCCTTGATGAGGAGTTGCAGGCCACGGAGATCCTCGCCATGCCATGGGGTAAAGGGGGATAGTAAGGCGATGCGCTCTGACTCGGGGCTGACCACAACTTTAATGGTGCTGCGGTCTGCTGGTGGGGCCAGAAAGCCCTGCTCGTCACGGATAAAGCCTTGCTTGGGTACCTCATCTACCTGGCCTGGGCTCTGTAGGGTGAAGGTGGAACCATCGGCAGCAATTAATTCTGTCTCGTAGGGATTATCGTCCATGATGCCGGTGCAGGCATAGGCCAGTGCAGTCTCAGGGCTGCCGATAAAGGCGCAAGTCTCTGGGTTGCCATCGGCACGTTTGGGGAAGTTACGGTTATAGGAGGTGACGATGGAGTTGCGTACTCCTTTGGCCACATCTTCCCTTTGCCATTGCCCGATACAGGGGCCGCAGGCATTGGTGAGGATGACGGCGCCGATATCTTCCAGTTTTTTAAGTTGGCCGTCCCGTTCAATGGTGGCTCGCACCTGCTCTGATCCAGGTGAAATGAAGAGAGGAGTTTTTAAGGTAGCACCTTTCTCCAGTAACTGTTCTGCCATGGCGGCAATGCGGCCCATATCCTCATAGGATGAGTTGGTGCAGGAGCCAATGAGGGCATGGGTCATATTGGTGGGCCAGCCTCCCTCAGTAACATGATTTTTCATGTTAGAGATGGTGGAGGCCAGGTCAGGCGAGTGGGGGCCAACCAGGTGGGGCTCTAGCTCGCTGAGGTTGATCTCGATAACCTGATCAAAATAGTCAGCAGGCTTGGCTAGAACCTCGGTGTCGGCGCTTAGGAGATGGCTATATTTGTCGGCCAGTTCTGCTGCTTCACCCCGGCCAATGGCTTTCAGGTAGGTCGCCATCCGTTCATCATAGGGAAAGGTGGAGGTGGTGGCTCCTAACTCCGCCCCCATATTGCAGATGGTGGCCTTGCCAGTACAGGAAATAGTGGCAGCTCCCTCACCAAAATACTCGATCACACGGTTGGTACCACCAGAGCAGGAGAGGATAGCCAGCAGGCGCAGTATAACATCTTTGGGCGCTGCCCAACCTTGTAGCGATCCAGTGAGGTGAACACCAATAACCTTGGGATGAAGAACCTCCCACGGCATGTCCACCATGACATCCACCGCATCAGCACCACCTACGCCCGAGGCAAAACCACCTAAACCGCCGGCATTGGGGGTGTGGGAGTCGGTACCCAGCATCATCTGGCCAGGGAAGGCATATTGCTCAATAACCACCTGGTGAATGATACCTGCCCCTGGTTTCCAGCAGCCAAAGCCATATTTTTGGGAGGCAGAGGCCAGAAAATCATAGACCTCCTTGTTTTCCTCATTGGCAATGGGCAGATCTATGGCTGCACCTTTATGGGCTCGGATGAGATGGTCACAGTGGACTGTGACCGGCACGGCAGCCTCACTCTTATCAGCCAGCATAAATTGCAGGATAGCCATCTGGGCCGTGGCGTCCTGTAGGGCAATGCGATCTGGTCTGGTCTTAACATATGATTTGCCCGGAACCAGTTCAGCTGTGTCGGCATCATCAAGATGGCCATATAAAAGTTTTTCGGCAAAGGTCAGGGGGCGGTTAAGGCGGCTGCGAACTTTTGCCAGATTTTCTGACATTCGCTTATAGACGGCTTCGATAAATTCAGGGGTACTGTCGATCTTGTTCATCGGTTAAAAACTCCGTGTTGTATAGGGGAAGGCTGAAGGTTCACGTATAGGTCTTGAACCTGGAGGCTATTTCTTAATGTTGTCGTAAAACTGGGCTACATCCTGTTGCAGGAACTGTTTGATGCGGCTTTGGTTGCGGCGATGGCCACCGAAGATTTGGCCTAAGTTGGCACGGAATAGTAATTCGTCCACGTTTTTTTCGATTTTTTTCCAGAGATGGCGGCGATATTCGCTATCTAAGGTGAGCAGGCAGCGTTTGTTTGTTCTGATTTTATTCAGCAGGTGGGGAAAGCTAAGCCGGGTCAACCATGTCCAGGATGTCACTACTACCATGGTCACCCCGGCTAAAGGAAAGGCCATATGGGCCATAGTGGTTTCCCCACTGAACATAGCCTCAAGCAGACTTTGTTCAGGGAAACCAAAGAGTAACTTACTGATGAGTCCGGTGAAGAAAAAGGCAAGAATAGCAGCAACACTGGAAAATTTCAGGGAATTCCAGGTCAGATCCCGGGCTTTCTGACTGAAGCTGGCCATGGCCTGGCAGGTGAGTTGCAACTCATTAACCTGGCGATCAATATCCTGCAAAATATGGTAGACACGAAAAGTTGGGGCTGTGAAGATTCGTTCTGTGAGCTCGGCTCGCTCCGTAGTCCAGGGACTAAGATCAAGGTTGGTCTCTTTCTGGTCTGGGGCATAGGTGAGAAAGATGTGGGGAATATCCTTCCGCCCGGTCATTTGGGAGAGATTCCAGCATAAAGTGCCAAAGGAGCGTACCAGGTCACTGGTGGAGTCACATTCATCGATACGGCTCATGACAAAGACGATACGATCTTCACCAGCGCTTTCTGGCAGGGTGTCGCGGATGGCGGTATATGTTTCCTTAATGGTACCGGCCTTGTGGGGGTCAAACATCAGCACCACCAGATCAGCTAGTTTGGCTAACTGCGAGATCACCGCCATGTAGTCGTAGCCCCGATCATTTTCAGTGACGGCATCGAGCATGCCAGGGCTGTCGATAATGGCCATATCGGCCAGGGCAGGCAAGGCGACATTTTTCAGGCGAAAATGGGAGATGAATTGCTCCCCATGTTTTTTCATGGCCGTGAAGGGTAGGGCCTCATCGTTAACCAGGGATGAGCCGGGGATCTCTTGGCCTGCGGATTCCGGGGTGTCATGGGTTATGATGGTAAAAGAATCATCGGTGGGGGACTGGCCGGTACGTTGGATTTCTTCACCAACTAACTCATTAATCAGGGTTGATTTGCCTGATGAGTAATTACCTATGAGCAGCACCGTGGGTTTCCACTTCAGGGCTGATTCAAGGTCAGTATAGTCTTGGTTATACTTGCTGAAAAGGGGGCGTAGTTTTTGTTCTACACGTTGTTTGAGCTGCTGTTGCAGTTCTTTGGCATCCATGGGGGTCTCCTGCCGATTAAAACAAAGAAGTGAGCTACTTTTAATGCACAACACATCTTTTTACCTCGACAGAAGTAAATTCGCAAAGGGTTTTTGTTGGCAAAAGAAGGCTGTAGGGCTGTTTGTACGGGTGGTTTAAGCAATAAAAAAAGGCTGCAGAATTGGTAGTACATCATCTTAAAAAGATATGTACACCAACTCTGCAGCCTAAACTAATACAGCTTATAGCTTAAAACCTTACATTTCCGTGACAATACCATCAAGATCATCAAAGATACGCATTTCATGGCGATTTGGTTCAAAGTCTGGCTGGAAGGAGTTGCGTCGCATGAGCATCGGGGCTGTTCCTTTATCATGGCAATCATACTGACATTGCTGAATGCGGCCCGGCATCTTTTGGCGATATCCATCGCTGGTGACCAACATGGCCAGCCCCATGGCTGAATTGCTCCATGATTCTCCTTCCGCCAGTCTGATGGCAATTTGATCGGTGTCAATTAAAACTGAATCAAGACAGGATGGACGTTTGTTATGAATTTTTTGACTGACTTTGTTCATACTGTTCTCCTGTGAAAGTGTGCCCCCAGGGCTGTTTCATACCATCAGATCAGTACGGATTCCCGTACGAATCTGTACTGTGGAATCTATGATACAGATTCTCTAGCAAGAAAAAAATTGGAAGAAGGCTTAATAGGCTTAGGAACGTGTTTAGTTGGCCTACCATTTGCACTAATTTTTCGAGGGGGAGAGCTGCTAGGTGGGGTAGCATAGGGAGCTGGTTTTTGTTATGTAAACTGGGGAATAGTTGTGTTGCAGACTTTTTATGCAGGCTATGTGCCCTGACTAAACAAAGGGGCGATGTTGCTAAGCGTCAGAAGCAAAAAAATAAAAAAATATTTTCCAGGGCTGTATCTGCAATAATAAACAGGTGGGTTGTGCCGTGGTGTGTTACACGGTGAATATGAAGGTTGATTTTCATCACCCCAACTTCTATCGCATGATGCGCAATGAGTAGGGGCTGAGGAGGGGGCATGGAAGATTATCGAGGTGATTGCTGAAAGGGCTATAAAGGCGTACGGGTACGCCTGCGTCAGGCCCGGGTTGGTGAACAAATACGTTTTATCTGTGATCCGGATGTTGCTGGCCGTATGGATCGAGTTATTCTCTTTTGCGATGGGAAAACCATAGAAAAAGAGGTAACTGCGGATGGGATTATTTTTACGGTAGAAAAAGCCTAGTCAGCAGAAAAAGGTTCTTTCTCCTTTGGAAAGAGAAATTTCTTGTTTTTCAAAATTTGAGACTGTACAATAATAAAATTCAATTTAATATTTAAACGTAATTATCCGAAACTATTTATCTTTTATAAATTTTAAGTGTTTAGGAGTTTTGTTATGGCAAGTGAAAAAATTATTCAGGTCACTGATGGTGATTTTGAAGAAAAGGTCTTGAAAGGTTCCCTTCCCACCTTGGTGGATTTCTGGGCTCCTTGGTGCGGACCCTGTAAGGCTATTGGCCCTATGATTGATGAGTTGGCCGATGACTATGAGGGCAAGGTGCAGATCTGCAAGATGAATGTGGACGACAGTCCTGAAACCCCTGGTAAATATGGCATTCGTGCTATCCCCACCTTGATATTTTTTAAAGATGGTGAGGTGGCAGACCAAGTTACCGGTGCTGTGGGCAAGCCGCAACTGAAGGCCATGTTAGACAAGTAGTAAACCTGTTGTCACATGGGTAAGGAAAAAAAGGTGGAACTGCCAAAAGCGGTCTCACCTTTTTTAGTTTTAGTTCCTTAATAAAATTCCAGTGGCTCTGGGTTGGGCTTTTTACGAGTGTATTAATTTTAAAAATAATGGGCAGTGAGGTCTGAAGAATGGCTGTTGATCATGAACTTATTATCGTCGGTGGTGGTCCTGGTGGTCTGACGGCAGGGTTGTATGCCTCTCGGGCCATGTTGGATGTTGTTATGTTGGAAAAAGGGGCGGCTGGCGGTCAGGTGCTCAATACTGACTGGATTGATAATTATCCCGGTTTCCCAGATGGTATCTCAGGCTTTGATCTGGCTGATAAAATGACCAAGCAGGCAGAACGTTTTGGCTTGCAGATCAAATTGGCCCCCGTAACCGCCATGGATCTTCAGGCGGAGGTAAAAAAACTTACCCTGGAGGATGGTTCGACTATTACCAGCAAGGCTGTGATTATCTCTACAGGTGCCCGGCCCAACCATATTGGTATACCTGGTGAGGCTGAGTTCGCTGGCAAGGGGGTCTCCTATTGTGCCACCTGTGATGCGCCCTTCTATCGTGGCCGTACTGTGGCTGTGGTTGGGGGTGGTAATACCGCCGTGCAAGAGGCTGTCTATCTTACCAAGTTTGCTGATAAGGTGTATGTCATTCACCGCCGGGATGAGCTGCGGGCCACCAAGATTGTCCAAGAAAAAGCCTTTGCTAATGACAAAATTGAATTTGTCTGGGATTCCGTGCCTGTGGAGGTCAACGGTGATCAGAGTGGGGTGACTGGTCTTGATGTTAAAAATGTCAAGACCCAGGAAGCTCGTCATCTAGATACTGACGGTGTCTTTGTCCTTATCGGTATTCGCCCCAATAAGGAGATGTTGCCCTTGGGGCAGCTGGATAATGACAACGGCTTTCTCGTCTGTGATCGGGAGATGCGCACCTCTGTACCCGGTGTTTTTGCTGCCGGTGATATTGTCAGTAAGGATGTGTTGCAGGTGGCCAGTGCCGTGGGTGAAGGTTGTGTTGCCTGTCTGGCAGCTGAGCATTATTTGAATAGTTTAATGTAACGTTTGCGGCGTTGGGTGCTATGTTCGGATTTTTTCTATTGGCACACAACGAGTAAAGTTAACAGTTGACGGTTAACAGTTTACAGTTTACGGAATGACTACTTAAATATTCCCATGCAGTTCACTGTAGCTGCGAACTGTTAACTTTACACGAAAGTCGAGTATGTTTAAAATATTCCCCCTCCATATTGTTTTTTTTGTTCTCTTAAGTCTTTTGTCCGGCTGTGCCTGGTTTGGAGATGAGCCGCCACGCCCTGCTGATGAGGTGGCCAGTGAGGCCATTATGGAGTATGGCGATGGGCAATATACTACAGCCCTCAGGCTTTTTGAGGAGCTGATGGATCGATTTCCTTTCAGTCGCTACAGTCTCATGGCAGAGTTAAAGATTGCTGATTGTCATTATTATCTCGGCCAGTACACTGAGGCCATTACTGCCTACAAGAGTTTTCAGGCCAACCATCCTTCCAATGAGGCTAATGCCTACGCCATGTTTCAGGTGGCCATGTGCCATTATAAGCATATTGACACCATTGACCGCGATCCGGCTGGTGCCTATGACGCCATTGCTGTTTTTTCAAAGTTGATTCGTACTTATCCTGCTTCTCCATATATTGAGGAGGCACAGGCCCGGATTAAGGCCGCCCAGAACTTTCTGGCCAACCATGAGCTCTATGTCGCCCAGTTTTACCTAAAGACGGACAAGCTGCACCAGGCAGCTGGCCGCTTGCGATTTTTAGTGGATAATTACCCTGATTCCTCCGCAGCTCCCGAGGCTGAACGTATTCTGGCTCTGTTGATGGAGGGGCGTAAGCCGCTTGGATCATGGAAAGATTGGGTGCCGGAAATAGGTCTACCGGACTGGGAGACCTTTAAAACGGTGGGGGCGGGTAGGTAGGGGTTGGGAATTTTTTAACAGCTGAACGTTCAACGTTCAACATCGAACGTTTAATATCGAATGTTGAAGCGCTGCGCTCATTTATTGAAAAAGTCAGAATACCTTCTTCGATGTTGGACGTTGGGTGTTGGATATTCAAAAAAAGAAGAAAAGTTTGGGGAGATTGTTATTCTGCCTCCTGTCTACTGGCTCCGATCTTCTATCTCTAAAAGTTCTATACAGCGGGAAGGGCACATGGTTGCAGTGGTCTGTAGATCGTTAGTGATTTCCACCGCATCAGAATTTGCTGCTGCGTGGCCACTTGACTCGTCGTGATAAAAAATATCAGGACACATTTCCACACACGCCTCGCACCAGCGACAGCGATAGCTGTCCACCTCCACAGTTACCTTTGACATAGAATAGACCTCTTATTGAGATGAGCTAAGAATGATTCCTGTTCTTAATTTGCTCATTTTATGTCACTCTGTCAAGTCTGCTTTTTCTTGCTCTTCTTTTTACGTAATGATTTGTCGTATCGTTCTTGTTCGCTGTAGATACAGCCACAGTAAGGTTGGCGGTATATGTCCATGCTGATGGCACAATCAATTCCTTCCTGCCAACCCTCGCGAAAGTCGTGGTAGAAGAAAGGGATAGCAAACATCTTGCCATATTCTTCCCCTAATGTGCGGATGACATCGTGTTGCTGGTAGCGACTATAGAGCAAGGTTGTGGTGTAGGCATCGGCTCCTGTTGTTTTTGCCTGACGGGCTGCTGCCTCTAAGCGCATGGCGTAGCATAGACGACAGCGATTATCCTCGTGAAAAACCACCTGGCGTAGATATGATCTAAGTCCGTATTCAGTGTCAATTTCCAGGGAGAATTTTTTTTCAGCACCAACAATACGGAGGGCGGCAATACGTTTTTTAAATTCGCGATAGGGGTGGATATTAGGATTATAAAAGAATCCTTCCACCTCATGACCCTGGCCACGTAACCAGGATAAAGGATAGAGAGAGCACGGGCCGCAGCAGGTATGCATGAATATTTTCATAATAATTCACCGTGATCAGGAAAATAGGGGCAGCGCAAGGCTGTACAGGTTTACCTGGGCCTTAGATTCGTTCATTACTCATTCCCGGTTTTGTATTCTTTGGCCTGGATGTCTAGTTTGTGGATCTTGTAATTAATAATACGCAAACTAGTATCAAGGTATTTGGCTGCCTTGGTCTGGTTGCCCTTGGTATGTTTCAACGCCTCAATAATGAGTTCTTTTTCAAAATTTTCAACTGCAGCAGCAAAGGAAAGAGGGTTGTGCTGGCTGCTACTCTCGGCCGTCTGCAGGGTAGGAGGAAGGTGATAACTTTTGATGGAATCCTCGTCACATATGAGCACGGCCCGCTCAATACAATTTTGTAGCTCACGGACATTGCCGGGCCAATGGTACTGCATAAAGAGATCAATGGCCGGGGTGGTAATACGGCTGATCTCTTTGCTGTTCTCCTGGCAGAATTTGGCCAGGAAATGTTCAGCAAGGAGTAAAATGTCGGTGCGGCGTTTACGGAGGGGAGGCAAATAGATGGGAAAGACATTGAGGCGGTAATAAAAATCTTCCCGAAAGCGTCCTTCCTCTACGGCTCTTTCAAGGTCAATATGGGTGGCAGTGACTAGGCGGACATCACATTTTGTGGGCTGTAGGGCACCCAGTCGCTGAAATTCACGATCTTGCACCACGTTGAGCAGTTTTATCTGCACGGTCTGGCTTAATTCGCCGATCTCATCAAGAAAGAGGGTGCCGCCCTCGGCCTGTTCGAAGCGCCCCTTCTTGGCGGTATGGGCCCCGGTAAAGGCCCCCTTTTCATGACCAAAGAGCTCGCTTTCCAGTAAGGTTTCCGGCAGGGCAGAACAGTTAACCGTGACAAAGGGGTTGGTGGAGCGTTTGCTGTTGTAATGGATAGCCTTGGCGGCCAGTGTCTTGCCTGTGCCAGATTCGCCACGCAGCAGCACGGTAGCATTGGAGGCAGCCACTCGATGGATCATCTCAAAGACCTCACGCATGCGGGAACTATTGCTGACTATATTGTCAACCTGATATTTGCCGCTGAGTTGCTGGCGCAGGGTAGAGTTTTCTTGGAGGAGTTCGCGTTTTTCCTTGTTTACCGCCTGGATGCGCATAACCGTCTGGGCGATGAGGCCGGAGATAACTGTGAGAAATTGTAAGTCAGCATCAAAGTCAAGACCTTGACTGTATTCGCGGTCAATACTTAAGGCGCCGATGACATGGTGAGCATGTTTGATGGGAACGCAGAGAAAGGATGTCTGTTTTTGACTCAAGTCGCCCCGGGATTTGGTGCGATTAAGAAAAAGTGGTTCATCACTGATGCTGGGTACAACAATGGGAGTGCCGCTGGCTACCACCCGGCCGGTGATACCCTCACCCATCTCATATTTACCCCTGGTCTGTGCCTCGGGGCTGAGGCTTTGGGCAACCTCAATTTCTAACTGGGAGGTTTGGGGGTTGACAATGGTAACTGTACCGTTATGGAGATCGCTGTTTTCGGCAAGGATTTCCATAACTTGTTCCAGGCAGTGGCGTAACTCCATGGAGGAGGCCAGGACACGGGTTATTTCATAGAGGGTGGTGACTTCTGCCAGTTCTTGGCTGATGGCTTTGTGGCCCATGGATATTCTCGAAGGAAGTTCTTCTGCTCAGGCGATAAGCAAAGGAGAGAAAGAATCATTTTTGTATGCGAACCAAAGACTATATTACAAAAATGAATAAAAATCGAGAAGCATTTATAGGTTGATGTGAGATTTTACGCCTTACTCGTCGGGGATGAGCAGGGTGACTTCATTTTTGTTCAGGCAGAGAAACGAGGTGTCCGTTACTGTCTCTCCAGTCAGGGTCTGTACCGTTGCCCCGGTTATAGGGACAAAGAGGTTTTCCTTGTCGCCTAAATAGTCGGTCATCCGTTCTTCAGGCAGGAGATGAATGGTGCCGGAAATCTTGAACTGTTGGGTGAAGATGACAGCCTTGTACTGCTCTTTATCGACCTTGCCA
Source organism: Deltaproteobacteria bacterium (assembly GCA_029939635.1). Lineage (GTDB taxonomy): Bacteria > Desulfobacterota > Desulfobulbia > Desulfobulbales > SURF-16 > JAOZSN01. The sequence goes on along the minus strand of JAOZSN010000002.1, from coordinate 51,844 downwards.
AACATGGTTTTACCTCGTAAGTAAATTCTTCGTACTACTCATAGTTTGTTGAGTAATGGTTTCAGAACATCACACCACAACCCATAACCGACCTCGCTGAGGTGAACGCCATCTTCTAAAAAAGCTGCTGCTCCAGCAGTCATAAATGGGGTGTGTAGATCAACATAGTGGCAAGCAGCATTATCAGTCAAGCCTTGCAATGCTTTATTTAAGCGCGCAGCGGTGTCTGGAGCCAACCAGGAAAGGCGCAGAGGCAGCAGGCTGGTGACATAGACATTGGTCTCTGGGTAGTGATCCTGCAGGATGTCGAGAAGCTCCTGGTAGCTGGAGAGCAGGGTGAAATCTGACATAACCAGATTATTTGTTCCAATCATTATAATGATAGCCTCAGCCCCGGGGTAGCGCTCTGTGATAGATGGTAGGGAGGCAACAAGTTCGTCAACGGTTTCGCCTGGCACGCCGAGATTAATGCAGGCCAGATCAGGGAAAACTTGTTGCCAATCCTGGTAGGCAATGAGTGAGTCGCCAATAAAAAGAAGTGGATGTGTCATAAGGGATGGGTGAAAGGTAAAGGGGTTGGAAGGTTGGTTCAGCTGTGACATGTGCACAGAAGGTTAGGTTGTAAATTTCTGTTTAATTATCACTAACAATAAACTGGTTTCGACCATTTTCTTTGACGCTATAAAGGGCTTTGTCTGCTAAGGCAATTAAATCATTCGCTTGGCTGGGGTGATGTTGCTGAAATGACGCAATGCCGATGCTCACCGTTACTATGGCAGACTAATTTAAATCAATAAATTCTTTAGTGGCATTATGTTGGCAGAATTTTGCGGCCACTTCAGTTCCACCAGCAATAGTGGTCTGGGGCAGAAGGATCATGAATTCTTCTCCACCAAAGCGGAAGGCAAAATCAGTGGAACGTATAGCGTCTTTTACCCTTTGGGCAAATTCACGCAGTACCGTGTCGCCGAAACCATGACCGTAGGTATCGTTAACCTGTTTGAAGTGATCAAGGTCAAACATCAGGCAGGGCAGGTCTGTGTGATAGCGTGTGCAACGCTCAAATTCATGGGTCAAGACCGTATTAAGATGTCTGTGATTATAAAGTCTGGTCAGGTCATCAGTGATGGTGAGTTGTTCAAGGATATTTTTTTGCTTAACCAGCTCATTCTTTGCATCTTTTTTGGACACAATAACCTCTCAGTCTTCGTGCTATCGAGGCCTTGGAGTATTGTCTGAAATCATAACCCCGCTGCTGATATATAGCCTCTAGCAGAAGTTCAATCTCAGTATCTTCAATATTTTTCCCCATAAAAAGAGTTTACCATAAATTTGTTTTTATTTTCAAACGACAATGTTGGGGCAAGGTGCCCTTGGATCAAAAATGGTACCTTGCCAGCCCGCAGCCCTTTAGTTTTGTCTGCCACGCGGTTTTGAGATGAGGACACGAGTGGCCATGGGGCCAACCTTGAGTTTGGTCGCGCGGCAACGGGGGGCTGATTTTTCAGTGGCAAAGCCTTTGCTGCCTCGGGCCGCTGTATTGATCAGTCGGTGCCAGGCACGGTTGCGGCCTGCTGAGGGTAGGGAAAATGTTACGGCCTCATGGCCACCATTAATCATGAGAAAAAAATCGTCATCCCGTTGACCAACAACCTTGTCGCCATGGAGGTGGAAGGCAAGGGAATGGCAATCATAGGACCAATCCTGGCTGCCAGGTTCCAGGCCCTGCCAGCTGATTTCCTGGGTCTTGTCATCCTTGCTGAAGAAATCACAGCGCCGGAAGATTCGGTGTTCGCGGCGTAGGCGAATCAGTCTTTTGAAAAATAGAAGCTGATCTTTGTTCTGTTCTGCCAGTTGCCAGTCAATCCAGCTTAGTTCATTGTCCTGGCACCAGGCATTATTATTGCCCTGTTGGCTTCGACCAAATTCATCACCGGCCACCAGCATGGGTACCCCTTGGGCCACAAAGAGTAGTACGGCCATGGAGCGTAACCTTGTCTGGCGCAGGGTGTTTATTGTGTGGTTATCTGTGCTGCCTTCTGCTCCACTATTCCAACTGATATTATGGTTGTCGCCATCGCGGTTTTCTTCGCCGTTACTATCGTTATGTTTGTCGTTATAACTTACTAAATCCGCCAGGGTGAAACCATCATGGCTGGTGATAAAATTAATGGAGTTGTGGGGAGAGCGAGCGCTCCATTCATAGAGATCAGACGAACCTGCCAGCCGGGTGGCCAGGGCAGCTACCATACCTTCCTTGCCACACATAAAGGAGCGCATGTCGTCACGGAAGCGGCCATTCCACTCTGCCCAGCGGCTATGGGTAGAAAAGCTCCCTACCTGATATAGTCCCGCTGCATCCCAGGCCTCAGCAATGATTTTGGTGTTGGCCAGTACCGGGTCTTCGGCGATCATCTCCACCACTGGCGGGTTGCTTAATACCTCGCCCGTGGGAGAGCGACCCAGTATGGAGGCCAGGTCAAAGCGAAAGCCATCCACATGCATCTCCATTACCCAGTAGCGCAGACAGTTCATGATGAAATCACGTACCAGGGGATGGTTGCAGTTTACTGTATTGCCGCACCCGGAAAAGTTAAGATATTGTTTGTTCTCGTCTAGGAGATAATAGATGGTGTTGTCAATGCCACGTAAATTAAACACTGGACCGTCATAGCCACCTTCACCGGTGTGGTTGAATACCACATCGAGGATCACCTCGATCCCTGCCGTATGTAAGGCCTTGACCATTTCTTTAAACTCCCGGACCTGGTTGCCGTGTTGGTTGTGGCTGGCATAGGAAGCCTTGGGGGCAAAGAAGCCAATTGTATTATAGCCCCAGAAGTTTTTCAGATAGTCTCCGCTGTCTGGGTCAATAAAAAGATCCTCGTTTTCCACAAACTCAGAGACAGGCATAAGCTCCACCGAGGTGATGCCGAGTTTTTGTAGGTATGGAATTTTTTCAATAATACCCCGGAAGGTGCCGGGATGGCTCACTCCGGAGCTTGGGTGGCGTGAAAATCCTCGCACATGGAGTTCGTAGATAATGGAATCACGTAAAGGGATATTTAGGGGGCGGTCTCCCTGCCAATCAAAATCATCATGGCAGATGATGCTTCGCCGGGTAAATGCCCGCTCGGTGCGACTGCCGCTGCTCCACTGCGTCTTCTCTCCCCATTTCTCGCCGCCACATAGGGCTATGGCATAAGGGTCTGATACCAGCCTATCATGAAGGAAACAGTGACCATGTTTGCCGTGGGGGCCGACCATGCGATAGCCATAGCGCATGTTTCTGGGGAGATTTTTTAGGCAGATATGCCAGATGTCGCCAGTACGATTGATCTCGGGGTCATAAAATATTTCCTGCCATTTTTTCCCCTCTCCCTCTTTAAAAAGAACCAAGGAGATCTGTTCAGCATGGCGGGAAAAAATAGCGAAGTTGAGCCAGTTATCTCGTGAGCTGACGCCTAATGGGAGCGGGGTGCCATGGTTTATATCCATTTTTTTGGGTCTCAGAGAAAAAGAGGTTTACTTTGCGAATGATAACGATTATTATAGTTGGTAATTGGGATGTTTGAATCCATTTGTTTCAGTGTAGCAGGCTGGTAACTGGATGACGATTTTTTTATAAGCTGTACCAAAAATGGTGATTATTTTTTACTTGAAATAAGCAACATAAAACCGCAGTTAAAAAAAGGGGTATTGCCATGGGATTATTTGATAAGCTTGCCAACGACGAACGTGTTTTGCCTTCTATTGACTGGGATTTAGTGCCAGCAGACACCTTTACTATCTTTGAGAGCTGGGGAACCAAGGCACGGATTTATAGCCAGAAGGAGCGCTCCTATTATTTCTTCATCGATGGCTGGCAGGAGCCAGCTACTCTCTGTCTCATGGAAAGGGGTATAAAATATGCCAAGGTGTTGGCCCGTATTGATGCGCCCCAGGAGCTTGTTGAGCAAGCCATGGTTGCTGACGGACGTTCTATCAGTCTTGATCGGAATTATGCCATTAATGATGAGCTTAAGAAATGGCTGATGGATAATCTCTTTGAGGCCTATCATGAAGAGCTTGTTACCCCTATTCTTGCTGAAGCTGATGTTGCAGCTGAAGAGTTTGTCATGCCGGATCAGAGTGTGGCCTTACCAGATGATTTTTACAAGGTTACCCTGCCTAGCGTCCCTGTTGCCATTGTCGATGGGGAGATGGAAGGTTTAATTAAAGAGTATAATTTTTATGACAGCCGTTATAACCCCGACGGTTCATTTACGAATTTTTTGGTGGACAATAATGATGGCCTTACTGTGACTGATAAAGTGACGGGCCTTATGTGGCAGCGAGGTGGTTGTGATCTTGTGGCAACCAGGCGTATGAAGACATATATCCGTGAGCTCAATAGCACTGATTTTGCTGGCTTTAACGATTGGCGTCTACCCACCATGGAAGAAGCCCTCTCCACTATGGAGACAGAGATGAACCAGGCTGGCACCCATACTCACCCCTGTTTCTCCTCTGAGCAACCCTTTATTTTTGTGGCCAATGAGCGTCGTCCTGGTGGTTATTGGTTCTGTGATTATAAGCAGGCAGCCATGTTCTGGGCCTCAGGTACCATTCCTGGCGGGTTTGGTCGTGTGGTGCGTAGTATTAAATAAGGTTTTTTCGTTGTTCCTCTCTCCTCTGGGCCCCTTCATCTTTGAAGGGGTCTTTTTTTGTCACAAGCTGCAATCTGTGAGACTGGTAAGTATGGGAAAAAATATTTAATCCCTTCACTTTTTAGAATGGCTCTGCCATCATAATTTGGTACGTTTCCTGGTAAATAAATATGGGCAAAGGAGGATCTGCCATGGCGCGGAGTGATAACTTTAAGGCGTGTGATTATGTGATTTTTGGTGCGCAGGGCGATCTTGCCATGCGTAAACTTATCCCTTCTCTCTATCAGTTGGAAAAAGAAGGCTTGCTGGAGGAGGAGACACGTATTATCGGCGTGGCCCGGCGAGATCTTGACCAAGAGAGTTTCCGGGTCAAGGTGCAGGAGAGTTTAGAGACATATATTAAGACCTTAGATCAGGACGTGGCCAGCAGCCTTATACAGCGCTGCCACTATGTCTTGGTAAATCTTGATCAATACGAAGAGTATAAACGGCTGCTTGATGTGGTTGATTCCCAGGGGCGGGTGCAGGTTAATTATTTTGCCGTGCCGCCTTCCATGTTTAGTGATATTTGTCAAGGACTCCATCATGCCGGCTTGATTAATGATGAGACACGGGTGGTGTTGGAAAAACCCATCGGCAATGATCTTGCCTCCTCCAAGGTTATTAATGATGCTGTGGCTGAGTACTTTGTTGAGAATCAGGTCTATCGTATTGACCACTATCTGGGCAAGGAGACGGTGCTGAACCTACTGGCCTTACGTTTTGCTAATTCTATCTTCACCACCAACTGGGATCATAACACGGTGGATCATGTCCAGATTACTGTGGCTGAGGAGGTTGGTATTGAGGGGCGTTGGGGCTATTTTGATAAATCTGGTCAGCTGCGTGACATGGTGCAGAATCATCTTTTACAGATCCTCACCTTGGTGGCCATGGAGCCACCGGTGAATATCTCCGGCGATTCCATCCGTAATGAAAAACTCAAGGTCTTAAAGGCGCTCAGGCCCATAACCAGTGATAATGTCGATGAAAAGACGGTTCGGGGCCAATATACGGCAGGTTATCTTAAAGGCGGGCCTGTCCCTGGCTATCTGGAGGAAGCAGATGGTGACCCCCATAGTACCACGGAGAGTTTTGTGGCCTTACGGGTGGATATTGACAACTGGCGCTGGGCCGGGGTGCCTTTCTATCTGCGTACAGGTAAACGCATGACTAGCAAGCGTACCGAGGTGGTTATCTATTTTAAGGAGCAGCCCCACAATATTTTCAAAGATAGTTTTAAAAAACTACCGCCTAATAAATTATTACTTCGCCTCCAGCCAGACGAGGGCATGGAGGTGGAGTTGCTCAATAAGGTGCCTGGTATTGGGGTGGGGATTGACCTGCAGCGTACGGTGCTTGATTTAAGTTTCTCCGATGCCTTTAAAGATAAGCGGGTGGCAGATGCCTATGAGCGTCTGCTCTTGGAATCAATGCATGGTCGCCAGTCTCTTTTTATTCGCCGAGATGAGGTGGAAAAGGCCTGGGAGTGGATCGATACTATCCTGGAGGCCTGGGAGACCCAGAACGATGGCCCAAAACCATATCCCTCTGGAACCTGGGGGCCGGTGGCCTCGGTGGCTTTATTGGCCCGCGATGGGCGGGAATGGGAGGAGTAAGCACGGTATTGTGCAAAATTTGATTACCATACTATTCAGCCTGCATGACAAGGGCTACTGAGGTGAATTTTATGGTTTACGGTTACCGATTTACAGTTTAAGGAAAGACTAATCGTATGAAGATAACATCTATAAACTGTAAACTCCTGTAACTATTAACGAAATATCTCCTATTTTCAACTGCCCTGGAAATAGGCTGAAATTCGTAGCTAATCAGCAATACAAAAGAGATCTCTGTCATGAAACATAGCAAAAGCCAGGGGCATATCCTACTTCTCCTTCCCGTACTGCTGCTCCTCCTCTCCTCCTGTGCCACCACTAAAATGAAGGCGAGTTGGGGGAAGCCAGGCTATAGTGGCAAGCCTCTGCAACGTATTCTGGTGTTGGGGCTCATGAATAATGGCCTGGACCGGCAAATATATGAGGATTATTTCTCCGATGAGCTGCTCCTGGATGGGGTGGAGGTGATGGTTAGCCATACATTTATGCCACAGTTTGAGGATATGCAGGATAAGGAGAAGGTACGGGCCATTGTGGCTGAATCGGGGGCAGATGCTGTTCTGTTGGCCCTTTTGGTGCGGGTGGAAAATAAAGACCGTTATGTTTCGCCTTACTCTCATAGACCCTACTATGGCGTAGGGGTTGGCTTTTATGATTATTATGGCAGGGGCTCTAATGCCATGTATCGTTCCGGTATGCACAGAACCGATCCCATGTTTGACCCTATGTACGATCCTATATATGACCCTGGTTATATCGAGAAAAATTTGGTGGTCAATCTGGAAACCACCGTTTTCTTGACAGCCAACGCAGAGATGGTCTGGTCTGGTGCAACCACTACCAAGAAATTTACCCGTGATCTGGCTCAGGCGGCCATCAAGGAAAATGCAAACTTAATCAGAACTTCAATGAAAAAGTTTGGCCTGCTACCGTGAACAAGCCAGCGCTGTAAGCGACTAAGACGAGGTTCCGAAGGTTGAGGTGTTTTTTTTGTCTACACTTTCCACTGGTTATAAGGTATGGTTGCTCTCTACTTTATAGTAGTAGCTATTCTCAATCTCTTGTCTTGGGCTGAATATTATGATTGTATCTCATTTTTGCCATACTGGTCGTAAGTTTTCCCTGGCCTGTCTGGCTGCTGCCTGGTTGCTGCTGCCTGGTTGTACCAAGGTGGGACCTGATTATGTCGCCCCCACCCTTGACCAGGATATTCAGGTTGATGTGGCGGAGGGTGAATACCTCGGTGTCCTGCCTGAGCAGGCAGATATCCGTAATTGGTGGCAGGTCTTTGATGATCAGATTCTCACCGATCTTATCAACGAGGCAGTGGCTAATAATCTGGATATCCGCATGGCTCTGTCTCGCCTGGATGAATCGCGGGCTCGGTTGGGTATCTCCAATGCTGATTTTATGCCCACTGGTGGTGCTGGCGCTGGTACCACTCGGGGCCGGGGAAGTGAGGCCGCCACTGGTGTGGCCCAGTCCATCTATAACCAGTATGGTGTCAGTATGGATGCCAGCTGGGAGATCGATATCTGGGGAAAGGTGCGACGTGGTGTGGAGGCATCCAGTGCTGAGTATCAGGCCTCTGAGGAGGAGACAAACGATGTCCTTATCACTATCTGTGCTGATGTGGCCCGGCTCTATTTTACCATCCGTACCCTGCAGTCACGGGTAACTATCACCACCAATAATATCGCCAACCAGGAAAAGATTGTGCAGCTCACCCAGGATCGTTTTGATGCTGGTATCGGCTCTACTCTGGAGCTGGCTCAGGCAACCCGCGTCTATGCCACCAGCCAATCCTCTTTGCCGCCCCTGCGGACATCTTTGGCTGAAAATATTAATTCTTTAAGTGTGGTGTTAGGCCAGCAGCCTGGCTATGTAAATGATAAATTGGCTCCGCTAGATCTGGTACCTTTGCCGCCGAGCAATGTGGCCATTGGTATTCCGGCTGAGCAGATACGTAACCGGCCTGATGTGCGCCAGGCTGAACGGCAGCTGGCGGCACAGACCGCTCGTATCGGCGTAGCCAAGGCTGATCTCTACCCCTCCCTGGCCCTGAATGGTTCGGTGGGTACGTCCTCTCTGTCGGGCGGGGATCTTTTCACCGGCGGCTCCAGCCTCTTCTCCTTTGGCCCTACCCTGAAACTTAACCTTTTTAACCGGAAGGCCATCCGTGATCAGATAAAGGTGGAGGATGCCCGCACCGAGCAGGCCTTGGCCAACTATGAAAAGATATTACTCCTGGCCGTCAAGGATGTGGAAGACAGTCTGGTGGCCTATCATGAACAACAGCTCCAGCTTACTTCCCTGGATCAGGCCCAGTTGGCTGGGCAGACTGCCATGGCCAAATCCCAGGATCTTTATACCTCTGGCCTTATTGGTTTTCAGAATGTCCTTGATGCTGAACGAGCCTTGCTGGAGGTAGAGAATGCCTACGAGGATGGCCGTGGTAACACCTCTATCCTGCTCGTTCGTCTCTATCGTTCCCTGGCCGGTGGCTGGGCCCCGGAAGGTGCCGTTGCAATAGACGCTGAACCGCAGGTAAGTGAGCCTGCGAGACTCCGGAATAGCGAACAAGAAATGTCGAATGTCGAAGGAAGTAAATAGTCTCTATAATTAAAGACAAGGTATACCCCAAGGGCACTTCCTTCGGGGCTCCTCCTTTGACATTTGATATTCCTTGTTTAAAATTCTATATTCGCTTTTAAACTCTTTCCCAACGTCCCCTATGAACAACCTAATCAAACTAGCTATTATCCCTCTTCTCCTCCTCGCTTTCATGGGTTGTCAAACGCCAGAAGCTCCAGCCCCGCCGCTAGCCCCCAAGGTCACCGTGGCCCCGCCCCTGGTGAAGGAGGTTACTCGCTATGTCTACTTCACCGGCTTCACCGCCGCCACCGAGCAGGTTGATTTGTTGGCACGGGTGGAGGGTTTTCTTGAGGGTATCCATTACCAGGTGGGTGGTCTGGTAAACAAGGGTGATCTGCTCTTTACCATCGACCCTAAGCCTTTTACTGCTCGCTTGTTGCAGGCCGAGGCCAATCTCAATGCCTTACAGACAGAGATGGAACTAGCTCATGCCACCTTTCAGCGTACTTTGCGGGCCTATAAGACCAAGGCTGTGAGTGAGATTGCCATGTTACAGACCAAGGCCGATTTTGCCAAATCCCAGTCTGCTGTGGCTGGTGCCCAGGCCGAGGTGACTAACGCTCAGCTTGATCTCTCCTACACCAAGATTTATGCCCCTGTGGAGGGCAAGGTGAGTCGTAATCAGGTGGATATAGGAAATTTGGTGGGGGCAGGTGGCAGTAAGACCCTTCTTGCCACCCTGGTGAAGTTTGATCCTATCTATACCTATTTCAATATTGATGAGGCTGCCTTCATA
>JAOZSN010000002.1:15769-42136 GCA_029939635.1 Deltaproteobacteria bacterium | reverse complement strand
CCCGCCCCAGAAGAGTAAAGATGAGGAGCCTGAGGTTGTCGAGGTACAGCTGGCCTTAGATGGTCAGAAGGACTATCCCTATCGCGGCCTTGCCGATTATGCTGACCCTAGCGTGGATAGAGAGACGGGTACGGTGCAGGTTCGGGCCGTTTTTGCAAATGCTGATCTTTTTATCACTCCTGGTCAGTTTGCTAAGGTGCGGTTGCCTCTGTATACCAAGGCCGATACCCTGTTGGTGCCTGAGATTGCTCTGGGTACTGATCAGCGTGGCCGCTATCTCATGGTTGTTGATAAGGAGAGCAAGGCCCAGTACCGTCCGGTCACGGTTGGTCAAGTCATGCTGGACGGTACCGTGGTTATTGAGGAGGGCCTGACCAAGGATGATATGGTCATCGTCAACGGCCTGCAGCGGGCCCGGCCTGGTCTGCCGGTTGCAGCAGAGCAGCAAGGGGCTGCAGAGAAGGCGAAGCAGGAGTTTCGTAAGTAGGAATTAATAAATCAAAAGCGAATATCGAGGTCACAAGGGATATTGGATTTTGTAGGAAGGTACTTTCTTAATTAAGATATCTTCCACCCTTCGTCATTCGACATTTCTTGTGACCTCGATATTCGCTTCTTCGTTTTTGGATATAAACCATGAGTAAATTTTTCATCAACCGCCCTATCTTTGCCGCAGTCATTGCCCTTATCATTGTCTTGAGCGGCATCATTGCTATGAAGGCGCTGCCCATTGCCCAGTATCCTGAATTGGCACCGCCTAATATCGCGGTCACCGCTGCTTATCCTGGTGCCAACTCCCAGGTTATTGCCGATACCGTGGCAACCCCCATTGAAAAACAGGTGAACGGGGTGGAGGGTATGATTTATATGAAGTCTACCTCCACCAATGCCGGCACCTATACCCTCAATGTTACCTTTGCCCCAGGTACAGACGCCGATATGGCCTCGGTCTTTGTCCAGAACCGAGTGGCCACCGCCACTGCTGGCTTGCCGGCCGAGGTCAAGCAGACCGGAGTCACCACCAAGAAGAAATCCACCTCCATTGTCCAGATGATCATTCTGACTTCTCCAAATGGTGAGTATGATAAGTTTTTCCTCAGTAATTATATCACTTTACGCCTCAAGGATGAAATTTCTCGTCTACCTGGCGTCGGTGATGTCTCTGTCTTTGGGGCTGGTGATTATGCCATGCGTCTCTGGCTGGATCCGGGCAAGCTTAAATCCCGGGGGCTCACCACCGGGGATGTGGCCCGCGCCCTGCAGGCCCAGAACGTCCAGGTGGCGGCCGGTAAGATCGGCGCTGCCCCGGCCCCTGATTATGTCGCCTTTGAGTACACCATTAATACCCTGGGTCGCCTCACTGATATCGACGAGTTCGAGAAAATTATTTTAAAGCGCAGCGATGGTGGGCGTTTTACCCGGCTCAAGGATGTGGCACGTCTTGAGTTGGCCAGTCAGGATTACTCTGCTAATATCTATCTCAATAATCAGCAGGCCGCTGGCATGATGATTTATCAGCTGCCTGGGGCCAATGCTCTTGAGCTGGCGGCGGCGGTGAAGGCCAAGATGGAGGAGCTGCATCAGGCCTTTCCTCCAGGCCTGGAGTACCAAATCCCTTTTGATACCACCCTCTTTATCCAAGACTCCATTGATGAGGTGGTTACTACCCTGATTATTGCTGTACTTCTGGTTTTTATTACCATTTATGTTTTTCTGCAGGACTGGCGAGCCACCCTTATTCCCGGTATCGCCATTCCGGTTTCTCTGATCGGCACTTTTGGCCTCATGCTGCTGATGGGTTTTTCCATCAATATGATTACCCTCTTTGGCCTGGTGCTGGCCATTGGTATTGTCGTGGATGATGCCATTGTGGTGGTGGAGAATACGGCCCGCAATATTGATGATTTTGGTATGAATTCCAAGGATGCGGCCATCAAGGCCATGGAAGAGGTGGCAGGCCCGGTGGTGGCTACTACCCTGGTGCTTATGGCCGTTTTTGTCCCCACTGCCTTCTTAGGCGGCATCACAGGCCAGATTTATCGTCAGTTTGCCTTGACTATATCGGCCGCCACCCTGATTTCTTCCATCAATGCCTTGACCATGAGTCCAGCCCTCTGTGCCCTGCTGCTCCGACCCTCTTCGACTAAGAAAAATTTCTTTTTCCGGAAATTTGATGCTGGCTTTGATATCAGCACCCGGTGGTATGTTAGGCTGGTCAAAGGGGGGCTGCGGAAATCATTTTTTATGGTGCTCATATTTGCCGCCTTGTCAGCGGCTGCTCTTTTTGGCTTTACCAAGCTACCCGGCGGCTTTATCCCAACCGAGGATCAGGGCTATGCCATGTATGCCGTGCAATTACCCGATGGTGCTGCCATGTCACGCACTGATAAGGTGACCGAGGCCATCTCGAACAAGGTGGGCAAAATCGATGGTATTGCCGATGTGATCCGGGTACCGGGGTTCTCCATGCTTGATTCTGCCATGGCCTCCAATAGTGCTGCCTTCTGGGTTATCTTTGATTCTTTTGCCGAAAGAATGCCTAAGGGCCAGACCATGGATGTTATCCTGGCCCAGATGGGGGCCATTGCCGCTCAGACCCAGGAAGCCATTGTCATGCCCTTTCCGCCGCCGCCTATTATGGGTCTGGGAAATACCGGTGGCTTCTCCCTGCAGTTGGAGGATAGGGCGGGTGTTGGTCTCAACACCTTAGGTGAGGTCACCACTGATTTTTTCATGAATGCCAGTCAGGATCCACGTATTGCCCAAGCCTTCTCCACTTTCCGGGCCAATGTGCCCCAGCTCTATGCTGAGGTAAACCGTACCAAGGTGGAGGATCTCGACATCTCGCTGTCGGAGGTCTTTGCCGCCTTGCAGGCCTATCTTGGCTCTAGTTATGTTAATGATTTCAATAAGTTCAATCGTACCTTTCAGGTGCGCATTCAGGCTGATGCAGATTTTCGTTCCCAGATCCGCGATATCGGTGCTATTGAGGTACGCTCCAATAAGGGTAAGATGGTTCCCCTGGCCACCTTTGTGGAGATCCGGCCAGATTTTGGTCCCATGGTTGTCAATCGCTTTAATATGTATCCAGCTGCCACTATCTCGGGATCTGGTGCCCCTGGGGTGAGTTCCGGTCAGACCCTGGACGTTATGGAGGGATTTGCTGCCAATTTCCTGCCCTCATCCATGGGCACGGATTGGAGTGATATGTCCTTTCAGGAGAAGACGGCCAGGAACCCCCTACCCATTTTTGCCATGTGTATCGTTTTTACCTACCTGGTTCTCTGTGCCCAGTATGAGAGCTGGTCCACCTCTCTCTGTGTCATGATGACTGCAACCCTAGGGCTATGCGGCACGGTGGCTGCGGTGATGATTAGGGCCATGGATAATAACGTTTATACCCAGATAGGTATTGTGCTACTCATTGCCCTGGCCTGTAAGAATGCCATTCTCATTATTGAGTTTGCCGTGGAGTTACGCAAGGAGGGTAAATCCCTCTTTGAGGCCGCCACCGAGGCAGCCCGCCTGCGTTTTCGGCCGGTTATGATGACTGCCTTTTCCTTTATCCTCGGGACCTTCCCCCTGGTCATTGCTGCTGGAGCCGGAGCCGCCAGCCGTCAAGCCCTGGGAACCGCAGTATTCTACGGCATGATCGCTGCCACCTTCTTGGGGGTAATCTTTGTCCCCATCTTCTACTTGGTCATTGCAGGCTTTTCTGAACGCTATTTTGGTGTGACGGACGAGTAGCCGCAGATTGTGAAGCCCAAAGAAAATACCATTGCCAAGATCGATCTGCTGGCTGAGGAGCTGGCTCGGCATGACTCGTTACCCGTGGATCGTGATCTTGTTATTGCCCTGCAGCAACGCTGCCATACCATGAACATTCATAAGGCCACGGTGGCCTATTTCAAGCGCGTCAAGCTGGTGTTCAGCCAGGCTCTGGAAATTTCGAGTCAATCTACAGGTGCTGGTGGGGGTGCTGGGTTGCAAGCCCTGGAGAGGGATATGCGGGACTTGCTTGATGCCAAGAATGGCTAGCAGGTTGGATGAAAAAATGATGGCAAGTAAGAATGAGGTGACTCTATGTTAAAAAAAATGCTTCTACTGCTATTGGTGATGTTTTTCGCCAGTAGTACTGCCCATGCTGGTGTAACCCTGACCTATTCCTCGGCTGGTACTGATTATTTCACTATGGTCATAACCGATGGCTGGAAGATTAATGTGGGTGCTGCGCAGCCCGCTACTGCTGACGGCGATGAGGCTGGCCATGCCCGAATAATGACAGCCATGCCTGATGATGCAACACCCCTCTGGTTTGGTCTCTGGGTTCCTGCGGGTGTCCATGATTTTGCCGAGGCCGGAGCCTATGTGGACTCATTGCAGCCGATTTTTTTAGACCATGTACAACCAGGTCAGCGGCGTATAGATGAGCTCAACGGTATGGCTGTTCTGTATTTTAACGGGGTGGGGAAGAAGGGTGAGGAGGAGATGGATTATTATGGTGCCTTTATCCAGCTCAGTAATTCAACTGTGGCTATGGCAATCTATATCGGCCCCCATGCCAGTACCGTGTCCCATGGAGAGGGGTTACGCCTTATGTTTAATTCCATTCAGCCCGTGGATAGGCAGGGAGGGCAGAAGTGATGAGAAAGATATTTTTTTCTCTGCTGTTCTTGCTTTCTCTTCTCATGATGGGATGTTCCTATAATTATCTTGATGACCATGGTTCTGGTGGTTCTTCTGTCTCAGGCGGCGTTTGGGGCTACGACAGGTACTACCGTGGTCGCTATAATCATCACCGTTATCGTCCACGGCCACCACGGCCAGTTCGGCCTCGGCCTACACAGCTGCCCCTCTGAGGCATGACCATGGGAGTGAATTCAAAGAAATAAAGCGTTTGGGTGTGGGGGGAGTTGGGCAGGTAAATTTTCTATTGAAAGGGATTTAACTGGCGTCTACGGCGACAAATTCATTGATTTGTTGGATGAAGTTTTCCAGCAGAGCAGCATCAAGCTTAAAGCCATGTTTGTGAATAAAGTGCATGGCCTTTGACTTGCAGAATTGTTCAATGGTCAGCTGTCGTTCTTCTTCAAGGCAGGTATACCCTGCCAGCTTGGTGATGACATCTGCCATGAAGATGATAAAGGCACCTGAGGTGAATTCAGATTCTTTCCAGGGAACATGATGGCGGAAAACCTGCATGATGACCTGCTGCGGGAAATTCCAGTGTTGGAGAAGTTTGCCGCCGATCTGGTAATGGGTCATGCCGAGAAGCTGTTTTTCCGCCTCACTGAATGAGCAGTTATGCTTTGTGATGTGCCATATCACCTGCTGGAACTCATCGTGCATAAATTGGTCAATGATCAGTTTGCCAATATCATGAATAAGCCCGGATAAAAAGAAGGTGCTGGTATCGCCTTGCTTGAAATGATGGGCAAGGAGGAGAGCGGTGTAACTGCATACCCGTGAGTGGGTCCAGAATCGTTTGCGTAACTCTGTATTCTTGGCATCGGTGGTGAAAAATTCCTGCACAGCAAAGGCCAGGAGGAGGGATTTGACTTCTTGCAGACCCAGCATCATGATGGCATGTTGGATGCTGCTGATGGTGTTGGTGGCACCATAGGCCGGGGAGTTAGCTACCTTGAGAATCTGGGTGGCCAGGGAGACGTCCCTTTCAATGAGTTCACTTACCTCAATGATAGAGACCTCCTCATTTTTAAGCTCTGTCATGACCGCTGTGCTAATCTCTGGCAGCGGAGGAATATTGTCAATGGTGGCGATGAGTTTTTCTATTTTTTCCTGCCCCATATATGGTGCCTCTCTTGTTAAAATGCGGTTTTGCAATATACCTTAGCATTGTATGATTTTTCTGCGACTTGAGCAAATAAATCAGCGGACTCCCTCAGAAATAGCACTGGCAGGCATTTTTTTTTTGAGTGGCCGCTAACAAAAGTTGAGTTGGAAACGGTTGCTGGGGCCTTTTTGTGAATTAAAGGCATGGATTTTACCGCCGGCCTGGTGGAGTTCATCCTTAGCAGTTATATTTGGTTATCAGTGAGTAGGGGGGGATCTGGGCTAAGCGCTCCACGGCATGGATGGCGGAAAGGATACCCAAGATATGCAGGGAGGAGACGACAAGGGAGAAAAGAATGGAGAGGTGGGACATTATTGCACCTTAAAGGTGACCAGGCAGGGGTTATGATCAGAGCTGGATACATCCTCAATATGGGCGGCACTGGCAATGAGGCCACGATACCAGATATGGTCAAGAACCTTGCCAAAGCGCTTGGATCGTCGGTCGTCGGGGAACAGCACTTCCTCTAGTCCGTGTTTTATGCTGAACTGCTGGACAATGGCGAGTCGTTTTTTATTCCAGGTGTTGAGATCACCAGCCAACAGTATGGGGCCTTGGTGCTCGATCATGAGACTGGCCACTGCTTCCAGTTGGCTGCGAAAGGCCTTTTGCCCCAAGGTGAAGTTGACCATGTGCAGATTAATAACCAGCAGGTTCTCGTCTTGGTCATTCAAGGGGTAGCTGGTCACCATGGTGGTTTTGGGTAGACGCAGCAATGGTTCCTGCTGACGCATGGCGCATTGTGATAGTGGTTTAATTTTGGCGGCAGTGAGAACTCCACAGACGGTATTACGAAAACAAAAGGCATTGGCAATATGCCAGTAATAGAGGTTTTTTTCCAGGAGTTGGTGCATGTCAGCAGAAAGATAGCCCTCCTGCAGGAGGAGCAGGTCGCATTGCTTTGCAAAGCGTTGCAGGTCACTCTTCCATTCCTTCTTAATGCCCTTGTAGATGTTCCAGCTCAGGACTCGAAATCCGCTGGAGTCGAGTTGTGTCATGGTCTCCTGGCGAGTAAATTCTGTTTTTTTTAGCTGTATGGCTGGAGAGCTTTCCTGGCTAGGAACAGTTACATTGCCCACAACGCTGATCCTGTCTGGGACATCGGTGCAGCCCTGGATAAGGGCTACAAGTAGCAGGACGACAAGGGCCGTTGAGCGTGCTGAGAAATTGACTATCATCATAATAATGTAAAATAGAGACAAAAATACATTTTACATTCTTTTTTAGCTTGGCCCGCGACCACAAACAAATAATCTACTCACCCAAATCAAATGTATGTTTTTTCTTCTTCTTCTTCTTTCTTTTCTTTTTTACTTCAGGCTGCGGAGCAGGTGCCTCTGCCACCTTCGCCACTGGGTCCGGTGTCGCTGTCTTCGCTTTCGCAGCCTTTCCCTCTGTAACCTCAATAGGCGGTGGAGTTGGTTCCTGTTTTGCCCGGGAACGGCGAGGAGAATCGTCTCTGTTTAATATGCTTAAGACATCTGCCTCAGAGGAGAGGGGGATAGTCATACTAAGACCACTTAGAAATAGACAACTGAGGATGAATTTTGTACGCATCGGTCGCAACTTGCTCCACTTGTAATGTATGTACGATATAGATTTTGTGAGAGGGATCCCCGTGCCTGCCTCCCCATGCCGTAATGATCAGCAGTAAGACGCTTTGCCGCTGCCCCGAGGTCTTCTTGTTGATCATAACTCGTCAATAACTTGAGTTGGCATGATGCCTACCATGACAAGGTGGTCTGGGACAAGAAAAAAATGGCTACAGGGAGGGGGTTGGCGAGATACACAGGGTGTGGAGGTAGGGCTTGATGACGTGTAAATGAAGAGGTGTGCTGTATGGATGTCAAAATAGCTGACCGCCCCAGGCCATAAAAAATGGCACTGTGGGCGGATCGGTCAAGGGGAAGGGTGTTTTAGGCCTGCAAGCGGGGGCGTTGCTGCTGCTGGCGGCGCCTTCTCTCCAGCTGTTCACGTTCTGAGGTGGCGGGTGTCTGTTGTTTATAGGGGTTCAACAGGTCAGATGTTTTAAAAAAACAATACCAATCATCGCGTTCGGCAGGGTTGCTGCCCTTGCTATAGATATCCATGCCTAAGAGCTTGGCTGCAGAAAAAGTAATATGACAGGTAGCGATAAGGCCAACAGAGGCGGCAAAAAGGGTGATGGGTTCCATGGTGATTCTCCTTTTAATGTTTGAGTAACGGGTCAAAATTGTTCTATTTAATGGGGTAAGCGTGAGCAGTTCAGATCAAAAACCGGTACTTGGGCCTGTTCCTGATTGGCACGGATACTCGCCTGGTCTGGTTTGGTAAGGACGTAGCGAATACCTGCATCTTCGGCGCTGAGCCGGGCAATGACCTCATCCTGAGCAGCAATTTCCATGATGTGTTTCATGGTCACGCCTTGGGCCTGGGCCTGCATGCTAAATTGTTCGCTGTTTTTTGAGGCCTTGTCATGGAAGCGCTGACTTTCCCGCTCTTGCCGCTCCCCGGAAAATTGCAGGGGGGTATCACTGACATCCAGGGCAACGATCTCGCAATCAAGACGTTGGGCCATCTTCAGGGCATATTCCGTAAGCTGGGGAAGGTAGTCGCCGTCCTGCACCATGAGTATTTTCGTGGTGGCATTTTGTTGCGCCATCATAGTGGTTATGGCGTCAGTGGCTGCGGTCTGGTTACCGGCAGCCATTTCGCCCATATCAATGGCCTGCTTTTTGATTTTGGTTACGTTGACAGCATCATCTTTTTTCTTGCCTAATTTCATCCAGTCTATAAATCCCATGATGTTCTCCTTAATGACCTTGTGGGGTCTAATAATGTATGGTGTAAATGTTTTTGTCTGTTTGACTACTTAGCATTGCATCAGGTGTGCCATACCTGTTTTGTTTATCTAAAACTACGTGAAAACAGTATGTTGTGTCGGTTTCTTCTTGTCTTCAGTCCTTGGCAGACGCAGGGCCTCTTCAGGTCGTGTTGCGCCTTGTAACGTCAGGCCAGGGACAATGGGGGCATTATGGCGGAGAAGAATGATATATTTTTGTGGTTACTTGTTGAAAATACGTACTTATTTGCTGCTTCTAACGTTTTTGGAAGAGGAGGTTGTTGCAGATTGAAACCATGTGGCAATGTTCAACATGGTGGTTGGCGAGCCTTGACAGCAAAGGGTCTACGACGACCTGAGAGGGAAATGGTGTTACTTTAGGGTGCGATTTTCGTCGCAGAGGAGATGGGGGAAGGTCTCTTCAAGATGATTTGTCAGGACGATATCTATCTGCTTAGTAACATCTTCGGGCAGGGCTGCTACATCATCCTTATTTTGTTGAGGCAATACGACCTTTTTGCAGCCTGTACGCACAGCCGCTAGTACTTTTTCACGGATACCACCCACCGCTAAAATATGGCCGGTGAGGGTCATCTCGCCGGTAATAGAGACGTCTCGTCGCACTGGGCGATGGCTCAGCAGAGAGACAAGGGCCAGGGCAATGGACACCCCGGCAGAAGGACCATCCTTCGAGACCGCACCAGCCGGCAGGTGGATGTGGATATCAGCATGATCATAAAAATCCTCGGCAATACCTAAAGAGGTGGCATTGCTTCTGATATAACTTAATGCTGTCTGGGCTGATTCTCGCAATACCTCACCAAGGGAGCCAGTGAGAATAAGATTGGAGTTTCCCCGCATGAGCAGCGCCTCGATAAACATGATTTCACCGCCAAAATTTGTCCACACCAGGCCGGTGACCACACCCACTCTATTGCCACCCTCAGCGGCCTCTTGTCGGTATTTTCGGGGGCCAAGAAGGGTGGTGATCATTTCTTTATCAATTTCCACTTCGTGTGCTTTTTGTTTGCCAGCGGTTACGGCCTGTAGGGCCAGCTTGCGGCAGATGGTGCCTATTTCACGATTAAGACTACGTACTCCTGATTCGCGGGTATAACTGCTGATGAGCCGCTCAATGGCTCCTTCGTGGAAATGGGGCGGTGTGGCTGCCAGGCCATTATCCTTGGTTTGTTTGGGGAGTAGATATGTCTTGGCAATGACACTTTTCTCCTGCATGGTATAGCTGGGGAACTCGATAATTTCCATGCGATCCAGTAGGGGCCCGGGTAAACGTTCAAGGTCATTGGCGGTGGCCATAAACATTACGGCAGAGAGATCAAAGGGGATCTCCAGATAATGATCAATAAATGAGTTGTTCTGCTCTGGGTCAAGGACCTCCAGCAGTACAGAGGCTGGGTCACCGCGAAAATCTTGGCCAATTTTGTCAATCTCATCAAACATAAAGCAGGGATTGATCACACCGGCTCGTTTAATCTCATTAATGATTCGGCCAGGCATGGCCCCGGCATAGGTGCGGCGGTGACCGCGAATCTCGGCCTCATCACGCAGACCTCCCATGGATAGACGGACAAATTCCCGTCCCAGGGAGGCCGCCACCGCTCGACAGATGGATGTCTTTCCCGTCCCTGGGGGGCCGGAAAAACAGAGGATGGGACCATCATTCACCTGTAATTTTTTATGGGTGGCCAGAATTTCCTGCACCGTTTGTTTTAACTGGTCAAGCTGTACAGGTTTAGAAAGATAATGGGTAGCACCCTTGCGCAGCGCATCAACGGCGGTGGTAACCGTGGCATAGCCTGTAACCATGACGATATTGGTTTCAGGGGAGATTTTACTCACCTTTTCAATGAGGGTGAGACCATCCATTTTATCCATCTTCAGGTCGGTGATTATCAGGTCAAAGGGCGGTGATGTCTCTATGATCTGCAGAGCCTCAACACCATTAGCGGCTCCTTCGCATATATAGCCAAGGCCTTGAAAATAATGGCGAAGATTGGTGCGTGCCACATCCTCGTCATCAACGATCAATAGACGGTATTGCTGTTTGCTCTTCAGGGTCTTAACTGCCAAATATTCCAGCACCCTGGCCTTTACGGTCTGCAGACCGTAATGGTGTTGATTAAGGATGGCCTCGGCCCGGGTGAGGTCAAGATT
Source organism: Deltaproteobacteria bacterium (assembly GCA_029939635.1). Classification (GTDB taxonomy): domain Bacteria; phylum Desulfobacterota; class Desulfobulbia; order Desulfobulbales; family SURF-16; genus JAOZSN01. The sequence goes on along the minus strand of JAOZSN010000002.1, from coordinate 31,286 downwards.
GTCACTGCTCGCTGTAAACCAGGGCAGGGAAAGTAGGGTCTCGACATAACTGACAGCAATGGAAAATTCAGCGGCAATGGGGTCTATTTTAGTAAGGCGATCAAGCTCTGCTTCCACCTGGCTGGCCACCTCTGTTGGGAGATCTGTTTTGGCGGCCTTTAGTTTCAGGTCAGTGAGATGCCTGTCTGTGTTCAGGGCTGTACCGACGCTACTTTCCTGTTTTTTGTTGTTAAAGAAACTCATGGCATGGAATGTTAGTGACAGTCATAGGGTTGAATGAGAATTTCAGCGGGAATATTGAGATAGCGGTGTAGGTTACGGATCATTCGTAACGATAACGGTTTTCTCTTCTTGAGCACTGAACAGACATTGCCAGAGCTACCAATATAGGCCTTCAAGTCTTTATTACAAAGCTTACGCTCAGCCATTATTTTTTTAAGATAGTCAATGGGGTCAGAACACTTCGTCTCATGGGGAGAACGTTCTTCATTAAGATAAAGAATTGATCCCTCCATGAGGCGGTCGTCTGGCACCAGGCTGCTTGATTCAATATGATGGGTGACCAGATCATGCATCGTTGATTCCTCCTTAGAAATAGCTACTGTTTATGACTGTATGGGCGTAGATGCTGGCTGCATAACCAAGGGCAACGATGGGCATCCATTTAAGGTGAGCACCAAAGGTATAGACCCCACGGGCAGTACCCATTAGGGCGACGCCAGCAGCAGAACCAATGGAGAGCAGGCTACCGCCCACACCAGCGGTGAGGGTAACAAGGAGCCATTGGCCCAGGGACATATGGGGTTCCATGGTGAGCACGGCAAACATCACCGGGATATTATCAACAATGGCAGAAAGGATACCCACCAGAATATTGGCGTTGGTGGCTCCTAGACCTTCATACATCTGGTGAGAGACCAGGGCCAGATAGCCAAACTGCGAGAGGCCACCAACACAGAGGATGACACCGTAAAAAAAGAGCAGGGTGTCCCACTCGGCCCGAGCAATTTTTTTAAAAAGATCAAAGGGCTCAGCGGCACCATTGCTATGTCCCAGGGGGGCATCATACTCAAACTGTCTCTTCTCTCTTATTTTTATGTAATAGGAGAAAAAACCTAAATAGGAGAGTCCCAGCATCATGCCGGCGGCGGGTGGCAGATCCAGAAAGTTATGAAAAGAGACCGCTGTGGCAATGGTCATCAGAAAGAGAAAGATGATCCGTTTTGCGCCAAACTTCATGACAATCTTCTCCTGCACTGCCTCAGGCACCTCCTTGGAGATGGCTAGGCTCATAATAAAGGCAGGTACCAGCCAATTAATCAGGGCTGGGAAGAACAGGGCGAAAAACTGGCCAAAGGCCACCTGCCCCTTCTGCCAGACCATGAGGGTGGTAATATCACCAAAGGGTGAAAAGGCACCACCGGCATTGGCCCCCACAACAATATTAATACAGGCCAGGGCCACAAATTTGGGATTATTCTTGGCAACGGCCATGACCACCGCACCCATGAGTAGGGCTGTGGTCAGGTTATCGGCAATGGGTGAGATGAGGAAGGCCAACAGACCAGTGATCCAAAAAATTATACGCAGGGAAAAGCCTCGGGACACCAACCAGCCACGTAGGGCCTGAAAGACATTACGTTCCTCCATGGAGTTAATATAGGTCATGGCGGCGAGTAAAAAGAGCAAGAGTTCGGCATACTCGGTGATGTTGTGGATAATGGCGTGGTGAGCTGTCTCTGGTGGGATGCCAACCTGTTTATAGGTAAGGGCAATGAGTACCCAGATGATACCGGCAGCCATCATCACGGGTTTACTTTTTCTAAGATGGAGCTGCTCTTCAAAAATAACCAGGGTATAGGCCATGACAAAGAGGCCCAGTGCGGCATAGCCAAAGGGGGTGACGGTGAGGTCTACGGCGGCTGCCTCACTACCATGGCCAGATGAGGCCAGGGCAAGCTGGGCAGAGCCACAGAGCAGGGCCAAACAAAGGGGGATAATTCGTTTCATGATAACCTTCTTCACGACCATGGGCGGGGTATCCTGCCCATGGTCGATATGTTATGGGGACTAATTATTAAAGCTCAAGCCTGTCCACAAATCGTCTCCTTTTGAGGACAGGCAGGTGCTCATGGTTGAGCCTTACATACCGTAAAAAATGGAAATGGTGGCCATCATTACCACCAGGTAGAGAATGGTCATACCACTGCCAGCCCGGAAATAATCCAAGGTCTTGTAGCCACCGGGCCGCATAATCAAAGCGTTTACCTGGTGAGTGGGCAAGACAAAGGTGTTGGAACAGGCCACACCAACCACCAGGGCCGCAATACGCGGGTCAGCCCCTGCTGCCCCGGCCATGTTCATCGCCAGGGGTACCATGAGAACGGTGGCACCGACATTGGAGGCCACCAGGGTAAAGAACGAGGTGAGAATAGCTATAACGGTGAGCAGGATTAAGGGTGATACTGTCCCAATAGCACCCATGATGGTCTCGGCAATGAGTTTGGCCGCCCCTGTTTTTTCAAAGGCAATACCTAGTGGGATGAGCCCACCCAGGAGAAAGACGGTCATCCAGTCCACAGATTCATATGCTTCGTCAATAGAGAGTACCTTGGTCAAGACCATGGCCATGGCTCCGGCTAGCAGGGCAATGGAGAGTTGGACATGGAAGCCCAGGATCATGGTAAGGGCCATGATAAGGCTGCCCACTGCAAATTTCACCTTGCTGGTGCGGATAATCTCGCCCTGTACCTCTTCGGTGAAGACCAAGCCCTGTTTTTCTTTGAGGTAGTGAAATTTTTCCCATGGTCCCTGGAGCAGCAGGGCATCGCCTGGTTGCAGGGTCATGGTGGAGATACCAGCTACAAAGGTCTTATTACTGCGAAAGATAGCCAGTGGGTTAACGTCGTTTTTCTTGCGGAAGGAAAACGAGCGTAAGGTGCTGCCCACCAGCTCGGAGCGTGGTGAGATGATGGCCTCGATAATGCCAGCATTATTGGGGGAAAGGCTCTCGGCAAAGACCTGGAGATCTTCCTTGATCTGCCAGCCAAAAGATTGAGCCATTTTGGCCACCAGTTCGGGGGGGCCATCCACTGCCAGGGTATCGCCACCGGCAATGGTATCATTCTGATCTGGGGAGAAATTGGTGGTGCCACCCTTGGAGGCAATGGCCACCACACTACTAAAAAAGATGGGGCGGATCTCACATTCTTCCAAGGTTTTGGGCCCACCAAATGATTCGGGTATCTGGATTTCAAAGAGGTTGCCAATATCATGGTATGTTTTTTCTAGATTGTTAGACATGGCGCCAGAGCCACCTTCCTCACCTTGACCGGCCGGCAGAATGAAGCGACCAAAGATGATGAAATAGATCAGGGCGGCAATAATTAGGGCAACACCTATGGGGGTAACGGCAAAAAGGCCGAATGGCTCAATATTAGGGTCAGATATCTTCATGACATCGTTGAGCAGGATAAGGGGACTGGAACCAATTAAGGTGATACAGCCACCAATAATGGCACAGAATCCCATGGGCATCAGGATGCGGGAGACCGGGATATTGGTCTGCCGACAGATTCGTTTGGCCGCTGGCATAAACAGGGCTGCTGCACCAATATTCTGCATGAAGCTGGAGATAAAGGCCACGGTGCCTGAGATGAGCACCATGATACGGCTCTCACTCTTGCCGGCAAATTTCAGCAGCACTCGGGCCAGGGAGTTCATGGCCCCTGTCTTATCCAGTCCAGCACCGATAATGATCACCGCAATGATTGACACCACGGCGTTACTTGACAGGCCACTGATTGCCTCTTTAGGGGTAACTAGACCCAGCAGGGGCAAGATGATCATCATAATGATGCCAACAACGTCAACCCGCACCCATTCAAAGATAAATAGTAAGATAGCCAGGCATAAAACACCCATGACCAGTATAATTGGTAAAGTCATTTTTCTCCTCGTTTCTGTAAAAAATTGATGCCATGATACAAAAGTAAAATTGTCCTCAGCAGTGAGGAACGCTCTCTAGCGGGGGCTATTGCAACCGTTATGCCAGGAACAGGAAAAGAAGTGATAACTCGCTATCCTTCTGTTTCTGTGCTTGGAAGGATCTAAGAAAATGCTGAAATAGCCCACTGTTACAAGATGTAACAGCCGAGCCATGGTGGGTAGATGGGAGGTGGTGATGGAGAGTAGCAGGGGAATTTCGGGTGGATTAAGGAGGATACGTAGCTGTGGATCTGCAACATGTTGCGTATTGCACTGTTGCAAATTGTTACGACGATGCGCAACGCAACATATTTTGGCTAAAAAAAATAGAGAAGGTATAGTGTGGGAAGAGCCCATATAAGGATAGGGGAAGTCGTCCTTGGGAAACTTCTTAGGGGTAGCTTGGATTATGGTCTGGAATTTGCAAATTGGCAAAGTAGCTCAATAAGGCCCGTGGCCAGAGGGACACCAAATGAAACCTTTAACCCCATTTCAGTCAATGATCCATCTTAACCTTCGTCAGAAAATGATTTGCTGTTTTTGTCTGCATCTCACCTTTTATGGTGTGTATGGCCTGACCTTCCTTAAAGATTTCAATGTGTTTACCGAAGATGTCAACCTGCTCACCCACGCCGGTAATTTGAGCAATATTTGTCTGGAGATCAGGCGCTATGAAAAAAACTTCATCATTCGCCATGATGAAGAAGATTTCCTTCGTGTTGGCGCATATTTGGAGGAGGCCCAAAAATATGTGCCCCAGGTGAAGAGCGAACTGAGATTAATCACCCGCCCTCTCCACCTGGAGGACTTGCAAAAGACCTTGGCTGATTATGAAAAAGTTTTCCTGACCTTTAGGGGTGATTGTAGCCCAGAAAGCAACGACTTTGAATGCCCCTCCCTGGTAATGTTGCGAAAGCATGGTCAGGAACTGGTCTATATCACCGAACAGCTTGTTCACCATGAGCAGTTGAGAATGACGAATTTCATGGATACGTTTAAAGGGCGTCTCTATCAGTCCATTGCCATTCTCCTTTTGCTTTCGGTGTTAACCCTCTTCATGCTCTACGGTTCAATAATCTTGCCACTGAAATCCATTGAGAAGGCTGCGGCAGATATCGCCGCCGGAACCTTCCGGCAGTTTCGTCTTCCTAAAAAACGTGACGAGGTTATCTCGGTGTTGAGCGCCTTTAATCAAATGGTCATGGAACTGGAAGAGCAGCAGGAACAGTTATTTCAGGCAAAGAAGCTCTCTTCCATCGGGACCTTGGCATCAGGTACGGCTCATCAAATTAATAACCCTCTTAATAATATTGCCACCTCCTGCCAACTGGCCTTAACTGAAATTGATGCTAAGCAATCGCCTTTTGTCGAGCAGATGTTGCAGACCATTGATCAGGAGACCCAGCGCGCCGGGGAGATTGTTCGCGGCCTGCTGGAATTTTCCAGGGTACACACCTTTTGTCTGCGGGCTGTGCCCTTAAAGAGTGTGGTGGATAAAGTTTTGCAGTTGGTTGCCAGTGAGGTTCCTGCTGGAATTACCATTGAACAGCAGGTGTCGGAGGAGATCACCCTTCTTCTTGATGTCCAGAAAATGACTGAGGCACTGCTTAATCTTCTTCTTAATGGCGTGCAGGCTATTAAGGAGCCTCCGGGATGCGTGACCATACGTGCCGAGGAAAAAGATGACGAGGCCATAATTATCATAGAAGATACCGGCAGCGGCATTGACCAAGAAGATCTACAGAAGGTGTTTGATCCCTTTTTTACTACCAAGCAGGAGGGTAATGGTACAGGCCTGGGGCTGGCCGTGGTCTATGGTATTATCAAGAAGCATAATGGCAGCATCAGGGTGGAATCAACGAAGGGTAAAGGTACTCAGTTTATTATTACCTTGCCACTAAGCAAAGAATTCTCAAACACAACGAATGTCCAGTCCAGCACATAGTGCAGATCGACTAGAGTTAAAAAAATGTCAAAAGAATCTACAATCCGCATCTTATTGGTGGATGATGAAATAATAAATTTGCAGAATGTGGGACATTTCTTGGAGCATAATGGCTACCAGGTAACCACGGCTGCCAATGGTAGCGATGCCATTAACCAGTTGAACCATGGTGTCTTTGACCTGGTTATTACTGATCTGAAGATGGGTGATGTGGATGGGGTGGAGGTACTCAAGACGGCCAAGGAACTCCACCCTCAAATTGAGGTGATTGTTGTCACCGGCTATGCCACCATCAATTCAGCAGTGGAGGCCATGGCCCAAGGTGCCTTTTATTACATGGCCAAGCCCATTAAGTTGCAGGAGCTACAAACACTTATTGTTCAGGCCACAGAAAAGACCATGCTGCGCCGGGAGATCAGTCGTCTCAAGCAGAGGATCATGGCCCAGCCAGATGTGACCCAGTTTATTGGTCAAAATCCAGAGATTTTGAAGCTAAAGGATTCCATCGCCCACTTAGCCCAGCTGGATTGTAATATCCTCATTACGGGTGAAACTGGCACGGGCAAGGAGTTAGTGGCCCGCACCATTTACGAGCTCAGCCCGCGATCCACGCACCGTTTTTTACCTATCAATTGCGGAGCCATGAATGAAGAGTTGATTTTGAATGAACTCTTTGGCCATGATAAGGATGCCTTTACCGGTGCAGGGAAAATGCGGCAAGGGCTCTTGGAGTCAGCCTCTGGCGGCGTAGTATTATTAGATGAAATAGGTGAGATGCCACTTGCCATGCAGGTCAAGCTATTACGGGTTTTGCAGGAGAAAAAGATTATCCGTTTAGGTGGCACCACGGAGATACATATTGATATCCGTATTTTGGCGGCTACCAATCGTGATCTGCCTAAGGAGATTGAAAAGGGGCTTTTTCGTCAAGATCTCTATTATCGTCTCAACGTAGTAACCCTGCACATTCCCCCCCTGCGTGAACGTCGTGATGATATCCCCCTGCTTGTCAATTATTTTTTGGCTAAGTATTCCTCCCAGGATACGCAGAACCACACCATGAGTAGTGAAGCCTTGCGCTGTCTAGAGCAGTATGATTTTCCGGGAAATGCCCGCGAGTTGGAAAATATTATTGAACGATCACTGGCCCTCTGCGGTGATGACGATATTCAACTGAGTCATCTTCCCTCTGAGTTGCATGGTCACGGCCGTCAGGCCACCTCCCCACCTGTTGAACAGCAGATAAACACCAAAAAAAGCCTGGAGGAGAATGAGCGGGAGTATATCCTGGCTGTGCTCAGAAACGCCGGCGGTAATAAGACACAGGCCGCCAAGATTATTGGTATTGATCGCGTCTCCCTGTGGCGTAAGTTGAAGCGATTTGAAAGTAAAGGTTTTGATATCTCTTGACGCATGTTCTGTTTTTGTCAAAATTCCCCATCTCCTCCCCATTTTTTTATTTGGCTTTGTTCCCTTGGTCAATGAGCTTGTCGGCATATCCAACTATTCCGTGCCAAGGCGGCGGAGAGAGGGGATAGTTCTCTTCGCTTTTGACACCATCTGGCTTGTTTCTGTAAATAAACCCGAGATAAAGACACTATCACGCGACATTGCCGCTAAAAAAGGTACGTCTTTATCTTGAGTTCCGTAACAGGAAGCTACGCAATCTGCTGAACGACGCTCCTCCCATCCTGGCCACGAGCACGAAAAAAAGTGGAACATTAGTGAGGCATTTGGTACCTATTTCACAGAAGTTATTTTTCATCCTGTTAAAATCAAGAAATTATTAAAATCTCTCTGTAATCATAACCTTGTGAAGTCATGATCTCTCCCTCTGAAGATGTAAATGAGCAGGTGGCTGCCCAGGCTCCCTTGCTGGCTCGTATTAAAACTGAGATGGCTGAAGTTATTGTTGGTCAACAGACCCTCATTGATCGGCTGCTCACCGCCCTGCTTTGTAATCACCATGTTCTCATCGAAGGACTGCCTGGTTTGGCCAAAACTTTGGCCGTGACCACCCTGGCTCGCACCACCAACTCTGCCTTTCAGCGCCTACAGTTCACTCCTGATCTATTGCCCAGTGATCTTATAGGTACCCTGATCTATAACCCGCAGACCCAAAAATTTACGGTGCGCAAGGGGCCTATCTTTACCAATATCATCCTGGCCGATGAGATTAACCGATCCCCGGCCAAGGTGCAAAGTGCCTTGCTGGAAGCCATGCAGGAACGGCAGGTGACTATTGGTTCCACCACCCATGCCTTGCCAGAGCCGTTCATGGTGCTGGCCACCCAGAATCCGGTGGAGCAGGAGGGGACCTATCCCCTGCCTGAGGCCCAGGTGGATCGCTTTATGTTTAAGCTCAAGGTGGAGTATCCCAGTAAAAAAGAGGAGTTGCAGATTCTTCGTCTCATGGCTGGTGGCGAAGAGCCGCAACCAGCCCAGGTCATGACCTCGGAGGATATCCTCCATCTGCGTGACCTGACTAATCAGATCTATATTGATGGTCGGGTGGAGGAGTATATCGTTAATTTGGTGGATGCCAGTCGTAACCCTGAAGACTATGGCCTTGATATTGGCCCCCTCATTCAATACGGTGCCTCACCCCGGGCCACCATCTTTCTGGCCCGGGCCGCCAAGGCCAACGCCCTGCTGGATGGGCGTGGCTATGTCACCCCCCATGATGTCAAGACCATTGGCATGGATGTTATGCGCCACCGCCTGTTGCTTACCTACGAGGCCGAGGCCGAAGAGATTTCCTCCGAGCAGGTGGTGCAGCAGATTATGGATACGGTGGAGGTACCTTAACTGCGGTTGCCAGTTATCGGTGGTCAGTTGCCAGATGTTATCTGGTTTAGATATTTTTCACGCTGTTAACTGACAACCGATAACAGGTAACTGATAAATGTAGTTATGTTAAATAAAGAACTAGCCCATAGAATCCGTGAGATCCAGATTAAGGCACGTAAGTCGGTGACCGATGTTTTGGCCGGTGAGTACCATTCGGTGTTCAAGGGCCGTGGTATGGACTTTGACGAGGTACGTGAATACCAGCCTGGTGATGATATTCGTACCATTGACTGGAATGTCACGGCCCGCACAGGTCAACCCCATGTCAAACGTTATGTGGAGGAGCGCGAACTTACCGTTCTTTTTTTGGTGGACCTTTCTGCCTCTGGTAAATTTGGCTCTGGTCAGCGCCTGAAGAATGATCTGGCTGCTGAGATTGCCGGCTTGCTGGCCTTTTCTGCCATCACCAATAACGATAAGGCTGGATTGCTCTGTTTTACTGATCGTATTGAACATTATATTCCGCCTAGAAAGGGCAGCTCCCATGTTTTGCGCCTCATTCGTGATATCCTCCATTTTCAACCTCAGGGGCGAGGCACGGATATTGGCCAGGCCTTGGACTATGTTGGCAAGATTTTGCCGCGCCGTGCCGTGCTTTTTTTGCTCTCTGATTTTCGTGATAGTGGGTTTCATAAGGCCTTGAAGGTTACCTCGAGGCGTCATGATCTCATTGCCATCTCCATTGCTGATAGCTTGGAAACAGCTCTGCCCTCTGCCGGTCTGGTGCGTTTTCGTGATAATGAGACCGGCCAGACCCATCTTGTCGATACCGCTAGCCGTACTGTCCGTCGCCGTTATGAGGCCCATGCAAACCAAGCCCAGCAGGAATTGGATAGCCTTTTTAAGCGCTTGGCCATTGATCATATCCCAGTACGGACAGATCATGATTATCTGTCTCAGCTCATTCGCTTTTTCAAGGCACGGGAAGGGCGCTAATGAGATTTTTCATGCTGTTTTTATTGTTTATGTCAGCGAGCCAGTCGTGTTGGGCTGCGGTAGAGTTATTTAGCCTGCAGGTCGAACAACCACCCCTGACGGCCACATTGCAGATCAGCGGTGAGACCTTGAATTATGGCGAGGATGGTCAGCCATTACTCACTGAGGTGGATCAACTTCGTTGTCTTTTGCAGGTTACTTCCCCGGAGGATGCCAGGCTAATCATTGTTTTGCCTCCAAATGAGTATGGTGATTTTTCCCTGCTAGAGAAGGAGACCGGTCAGCGGCATCTGACTGATCAAGGCCTTGTCTCTACCCTGTCTTGGCTCATTGAGCCGCATAAAGTCGGGGAGAGCCGGTTGCCTGACATGACCATTCGGGCCGAGCTGGCCGATGGCAGTCATCGGCAGCTGCTTTTGCCTGGCCGTGATGTAGTGGTGAGCAGGGTTGTAGCGAGCAATGAGGCTGATATTCTGCCACCCATTGTCCGTGAGCCACCTCCACCTAGAGATTGGCGCTCATTGGCAATTGCCGTGGTCAGTTTGAGCTTGGTGGTGGTGGTCTGGTGGTTGATATGCCGTCGGCCTGATCCTGTACCTCCTTCGCCCCATGAGCTGGCCATGGCGAAACTGGTCCAGTTGCAAAGCTGTGCTACTCCTAGTGCCACAGAGGCTGAGATCCTCTCTCTCTTGTTGCGTCGGTTTGTGGATTCCTGTTGCATGTTACACACCTCGGGCCAGACCCTGGCGGAGATTGGCCCTGCCTTGCAGAGGAGTAATTTGTCAGCAGCGCAGCAGCATGATTTGCTGACCATGCTGGCCCAGTGTGAGCAGTGGCAGTTTCAACCAGGCACGGTAGCTGTTAATGAATTTACTGCTGTGCTGGAACAGGCCCGGCAATTTTTGGTTTTGCCTGCTGATACAGGGCAGGATGACAAGACCTGTGGTCGCTGGTGAAAATAGAGTGTGCTGCCCGGGCTGGGTGGTAAAGCGGGAAAAGATGTTAGGTGTGCGTTGGTGCCTATTTCAGATAAACTGATTAAAAAAACAATCGAATGACGAACAAGCGAACTACGAATTACGAACAATGTAGTCAGTGAGCCGTTTTGTTCGTAGTTCGTTTGTTCGTCATTCGATTATTCGTTGTTATAGCTATATATGACCTTTGCCTTCCCTTGGGCCTTCGTAGCCCTCATCATTCTTCCTCTTCTCCTCTTCTACCGTCTACGCGGTGAGAGGCAGGAGAAAGGTTTGCCCTGTGCTGATATTGGTTTGGTTCAGGCCTGTGGGCCAACGCTACGCCAGCGTCTGCGCCATCTGCCCCTTATTCTGGAACTTATCGCCTTGGCCCTTATCATTGTTGGTGTGGCCCGGCCCCAGCAGGGTACTGAAAAAATTGAACAGATCAACCATGGTATTGCCATTGAGATGGTGGTGGATCGCTCCTCCAGTATGGCCGAGGATTTTGTCTTCCAGGGGAAAAGGATGAATCGCCTGGAGGCAGTGAAGGCAGCCTTTGCCGAATTTGTCGCTGGCACTGATGATCTGGTTGGTCGGCCCAGTGATCTCATCGGTCTGGTGGCCTTTGCCCAATACCCTGAAACCATCTGCCCACTGACCTTGGCCCATGAGGCCTTGCAGGGTTTTCTTGATCAGCTACAGCTGGTGACGGTGCGTGAGGAGGATGGCACGGCCATCGGTGATGGCTTGGCTCTGGCTGCGGCTCGTCTCCATCAGGCCGAGGAAAAGCTGCAGGCTGAGGGGGCGTACCAGATTAAGAGTAAGGTGATTATCCTGCTTACCGATGGCCGTCATAATGCTGGTAGCAATACCCCCATGCAGGCGGCAGAAATGGCCGCAAAATGGGGCATCACTATCTATGTCATTGGTATTGGAGAGTCAGCTCAGCGTGGTGGTTTTTTCAGCCTTCTGCGCCAGGGTGGGGTGGATGAGCGCGGATTGATGGAATTGGCCGAAAAGACCGGCGGTAAATTTTGGCTGGCTGGCAATGGCAAGGCCTTGGCAGCAATTTATGTTGAGATTGACCAGTTGGAGAAGAGTGAAATAGAGTCTATACAGTATATGGATTATAAGGAATATTTCTCACGTTTTATTGTGGCTGCCTTGGCTCTTTTGGTGGTGGCTGCCTTGGGGCGTTGGGTTGTCTGGAGCAGGGTGAGCTGATGCGTTTTCTCTCCATCCATTATTTGCTTCTGCTCTGGCTGCTGCCCATTCTGGTTCTTATTTTTGTGGTTTGGTTGGGGCGGAGGCGCTATCGCCTGGAAAAATTATTCAACCCCACTATGCAGCAGCTGTTGGATGTACGCCTGCACAGCGGCTGGTTTCGTTTTGTGCTCCTTCTCACAGGCCTTGCGGCCCTCATTATTGCCTTGGCCCGGCCTGCCTTTGAAGAGGAAAGCGTTACCGTCCAGCGGCAGGGGCGTGATGTGGTATTTTTGGTGGATGTGTCGCGCTCCATGCTGGCAGAGGATCTCCATCCCAACCGCTTAGAGCGTGCCAAACTGGCTATTAATGATTGTGTCTCGCTGTTGGCTGGTGACCGGGTAGGCCTGGTGGCCTTTGGTGGGTCTGCCAAGGTGATTTGTCCTCTTACCTTAGATTATGGCTTTTTCTCCCAGACTCTGAATCAGCTCCAGGCAGGTATGGCGGTGCGGGGTGGTACCATGATTGGTGATGCCTTACGTACGGTGAGCAGTGATGTGTTTGATAGCCAACTTAAAGAGTATAAGGATGTTGTCCTTATCACCGATGGTGAGGACCACGAAAGCTTCCCGGTGCGGGCGGCTGAGGCGGCAGGGGATGAGGGAGTGCGTCTCATTATTGTTGGTCTTGGTGATGAAAATAAGGGTCAACCTATTCCCATCACCGATGCCCAGGGGAACCGTACCTTCTTGAGCTATGATGGTCGCCAGGTGTTGAGCCGTCTGGATGCCGATACCCTGCGCCGTATGGCCCGAGCCACCCCAGGTGGTCGATATTTACCCGTGGCCACCGGAACTATTGATCTGGGTGAGGTGTATCTTGATCTCATCCATGCTGACGCCAAACGGCAGTTGGCCGAGGAGTCCATTGAGCGCTATGATGAGAAATTTCAATATGCTTTAGGCTTGGCTTTGGTGCTCCTTATTGGTTCGGTGGTTCTGGGGAGGAAGGCGGCATGAAAAAGTTGAAGAGCTGTTCTTTGCTGATATTTATTTTTTTTGCGGTGATACCGTCTTGTTTTGCTGAAGAGGTCGAAGTGGTGAGTGGTGTGCAGGCCTATGGCGAAAAAGAGTACGAGCAGGCCTTGAGCTCCTTTCAGGATGAGGTGGCTCTCTCCCCCCATGATGCGGTCAGCCATTATAATTTGGGTACTGCCCTTTATCGTCTCGGCAAGATAGAGCAGGCCAAAGAGGCCTTTCGTACTGCCCTGCGCTTGGATCCTGATCTGCAACAGGCTCGTCATAATCTGGGGGTGAGTACGGCTAAGCTGCATGAGCAGCAGAAGAAACAACAACAACAACAACAACAACAACAACAACAGCAGCAGCAGCAAAAGAAATCTGAATCACCGAAAAGCTGCCCTAATCCTCAGCAGGGTGAGGACGGAGATTCTCAACCGTCGTTGGAGCAGATGGCAGAGGAGCAGCAACAGCTTACTGAAGAGACCAAGAAGGCGGCAGAGGCTCAGGATGGTAAAGCTGAATCCAGCCAAGTAGGTCAACAGTTAGCGGAGAAACAGCAGGAGCTGCGTGAGAAAATGGCCCAGGCCAGCAGCGGTACGCCGCCAAAAAAGGTAGAAGAGGCCATGGCAAGGCAAAAGGATGCAGAGGAGGCCTTGCAGCAGGGTAAACTGGCTGAGGCCGTGCAGCAGCAAGAAGAGGCTGAGAAAAACTTGGCCCAGGCCATGGCCCAGGCGGCTGAGGATGAGCAACAGGAAGAGGGGCAGGAGGCAGAGGAGCAGGCTGCCATGGCTGATCCTGTTGAGGGTGAGGCTGGTAAGGAAGAGCTGACCTCTTTGCCTGATATGGAGCCGGTGGAGACAGATATCTTTGCCCTTGAAAAGCAGTTACACGAGTTGCGCCGTCAGCGTCTGCAGCAACAACCTGATGCCGGAGGGAAAAATTGGTAATTTTGAGAGATATCATAAGCTGGGCTGTGGCTTTGTTGCTGTGTACCTCTAGTCTGGCATGTGGGGCTGAGATCACAGTGCGGGCCAAGGTGGAGCAGTCCACCATCTATATTAATATGCCTTTTAATTTTACCATTGAGGTGGAGGGCAGTGACGGAGAGGCTGAGCCTGATCTCAGTGTTCTTGACGATTTTAAGGTGGAATCCCGTGGTGCCAGTCGGCGTAGTCAGAGTTCACGGATTTATGATAGTCGTGGCTGGCGCACCATTGAAAATAAGGCCATAACCTATAGCTATACCCTGACGCCGCGGCGTAGTGGCAGCCAGCTCATTCCTGCTATTTCGGTGAAGGTTGATGGGCAAGAGTTGTCCACCCAGGCCATTGCCTTGACAGTGGGTAAGCCGCAGGAGGTAGATGATTTTAAGCTGCAGTTTTCCCTGGCCAAAGAGCGTTGTTATGTGGGTGAGGCGGTGGTTTTTTCCGCCACCTGGCTCATTGGCACAGAGGTGCAGGGTTTTGAGTTTAATTTACCCGTTCTTGAGGATGAGCGTTTCTTTATGCGTCCTCGTGTCATTGATCCCACCGGAAATTTGCAGAATAAGGTCAAGCTACCCATCGGCGATAATGAAATTATTGCCACTAAAGGGCGGCAACGTTTTGAGGGACGTGACTATGCGGCCATCACCTTTGACTATATTCTTATTCCTAAGCAGTCGGGCGCAATAACACTGCCCTCAGCCTCTTTAACCATTCGTGGCCTAAGTGGCTATGCCCAACCAAATCGTCGTGACCCCTTTGCGCGTTTTGGTAACCAGAAAATTTTTCAAACCATAGTGATCCCGGCCAATGAACTGGATATTGAGGTGTTACCCCTTCCTACTGAGGGCAGGCCTGGGAATTTTTCCGGCTTGGTTGGCCAGTATAGTTTGGCCACCCTGGCCTCTCCGGTGGTTGCCAATGTGGGTGACCCTATAAAAGTGACCACGACTATCAGTGGAGATTTTGTCGAGCATGTGCAGTTCAAAAATATTGATTATGGTCTGGGAACAGCAGATTTTAAGATGTCCTCAGATGAGCCGGAACTGGCAAGTGGTATGGGGGTAAAGTCCTTCACCACCACCATTAGGGCCCGCAATGATCAGGTCAGCATGATTCCCGCCCAGCGCCTACATTTTTTTAATCCTGATTCGGGACGTTATGAGGAGGCGAGTAGTGCTCCCATTGCCCTGGAAGTTAAACCAACGAGGATCATCACGGCTCGGGATGCCGAGGGTGAGGTGGCCAGTGGTGAGCCGGAAACAACTCGGGCTACGGACTTGAATGCCATGCAACATGGTATCCGCCATAATTATGAGACTGTTTTTACTGACCAGGACAGTGCGGCAGCTATGGGCTGGTTCTGGATCGTATTGCTTGCGGGGCCGGGCTTGGCAGGTATTGTCTATGTTATTGGTAAAGGTCGGGTGCGGCATGGTGATACTGAGCGGCGCCAGGTGAAGAGGGCTATGAAGGATTTGGCCCGAGGGCGTGGGGCTGATGAGTCTTTTTTACGCTATCTGGCTGCCCGGCTCAAAAGGGCCCAGGGTAGCCTCACCTGGCATGATGTGGCCTTGGAGTTGCAGAGTAGAGGAGTGACTGCAGAGTTGCAGCAGGAGGTGGCAGATGTGT
>JAOZSN010000002.1:0-15759 GCA_029939635.1 Deltaproteobacteria bacterium | reverse complement strand
GTTCGCTCAGATGGATGTCGTTCGCTATGGAGGTGGCATCGGCCGAGGAAAAAATCTGGAAAGTGCTCAACTTCTCCGCCTTGTGCGTCAGCTTGAAAAGGTGCTCAAATGAAAATAATTTTTCTGTTTTTTTTCTTGCTGTTGCCTGTTCAACTTGTGGCGGCCACACCCCAGGAAACCTTGGCCGAGGCCAATGGCTATTTTCATCAGGCCATGGAGATGACGGATACGGTTCAGGCCCGGACCTTGTTTGAAAAGGCTTTGTTGCGTTATGAGAAGCTCTACGTTGAACATGACAGCCCCCGCCTGGCCTATAATATTGGCAATAGTTATTTTCGTCTGGGTGAGTTGGGGCGAGCCATTGTCTATTATCGGCGGGCTGAAATAGAAATGGCTGCTGATGAAAACGTGCTCCATAATCTGAATTATCTCCGCTCTCTGCGCCAGGATCAGCTTGAGTCCGGTGCTGAGTTGTCAGTGCTGCAGCAGGTCTTGCAGTGGCATCGTAGCGTGGATTATATCCTGCGCCTGCAATTACTGGCTGTTTTTTATCTGCTCTTCTGGTTCAGCCTGACCCTGCGGCTCAGTGTGGTTCGCACCATGCCAGCATGGCTACCAATTTTCATGCTCTTTATTGCCCTGATGCTCTCTACTTCAGTGGGGCTGCAGCGCTTTTCTCCGCCTCAACAGGCTGGAGTCATTGTTGCTCCAGAGGTGGTGGCCCGCCAGGGTGATGGTAACTCCTATGAACCAAGTTTTTCCGCCCCACTTCATGACGGCACAGAGTTTGTCCTGCTTGATCGCCGAAGTCGTTGGCTACAGGTAGAGTTGGTGGATGGACGTCGTTGTTGGCTGCCAACCAGAAGTTGCGAATTGATCTAGTACATTGTGCAGGTCTAGCTTACGCATAAATTTGTAGGAGCGATCTTGCTCCTACAAACAGGTTGCCCATCCAAAGTTTTAAAGTGTACAGTGTGCTAGTCTGCATCTAACCCCTTGTCGTTAAAAAAAAGTATCAAAGGGAAGAGGGTCATCAAAATAGGCGCGCTATTTCTCCAGGCAGTCTCTGCAGACTGAAGATGCGCATCTGTTCCAGGATGGCCTGTTCTTGGAGGATGTTATTTGGGCTCCTCTGTTGACTTCATCGCGTCATCTGGCTACATTCCTTTCAACATGAACGCCTATCAGCTTATATTGTCACATCTTTCCGCAGTTCTTTTCAGCT
Source organism: Deltaproteobacteria bacterium (assembly GCA_029939635.1). Taxonomy (GTDB): domain Bacteria; phylum Desulfobacterota; class Desulfobulbia; order Desulfobulbales; family SURF-16; genus JAOZSN01. The sequence continues at coordinate 14,534 of JAOZSN010000002.1, read as the reverse complement.
TTACCCTTTTTTATCTGGGTAAGGTCTTTGTTGTACATGAGAAGCTGAATAACTATGTATATTTCTGTGTAGCCACCTTTGGTGGTTCTCTCTTTGTTCTGTTTGGCTTATTTCTTTCCTTTCAATGGAGTGATACGACGATTCTGCAATTGCACCGGGCCCGCCTTTTTTTTCTGATGATTTCTTTTTCTGCCTGGGTTTCTATCATCTATGAGATTAATTTTGTTCCTAGCCGTATTCCGCAGATATTCCAGATTGTCACGGGTCTCTGTATTCTTACCATTCCCTTTAATATCTTCCTGGCCCCGCCCATTGAGCAACTTACCCGGAATCTTATGGGAGTACCTGTAACCTATCATTTTGGTCGGGGAGGTGTGGTCTTTCAGCTCTATGCTTTGGCCACGGCTTTTTTTTGCGGCTACACCCTTATCCGTCTGATTAACACCAGTAATGAAGGGCCCCATGGTTTGTTTAGCCGTGTCGCATTACTGTGTACCTTTTTTGGTGGCATCCATGACTATGGAGTTCGTTATGGGTTTATTCATAACATTTTTATTGGCGAATTTCTCTGCGCCATTTTTCTCGTCACCATCTATGTGGTACTGCTTTTTGATGAGGAAGATCTTCAGAAAAAACTGGAAAAGCTTAATAAGGAGTTGGCCCTCCATCATGAAACTCTAGAGAGTGAGGTCATGGATCGGACGTGGGCTCTGGAGGTGACTAATCGTAAGTTGCGGGAGGAAATGGCCCATAAGAAAAAGGCTGAATTGGCCTTAAAGAAGGCCCATTCCCTGTTAGGCCAGCGGGTAAAAGAAAAGAGTCTGGAGTTGAAAAAGACCTACCAGCAGCTGCTTCATGCTGAAAAATTGAGTGCTGTTGGTAAGTTGTCAGCCAGTGTGGCCCATGAATTTGGCAGCCCGGTTGTTGCTATTCGCCTTTTTTTACTGCAGGTCTTGATGAAAGGGGTGTTATCAAAACAGGAATCAGAGATGGCGGCCATGGCCATTAATGAGTGTGACCGTATTAAGGGGCTTATTCAGAATATGCAGGACTTTAATCGGCCCACCTCTGGTAAAGAACAGGCCGTTGATATGCATAGCGTTCTTGATTCTATGATACTGCTGTCAAATAAGAATTTTATGCAGAAGAATATTGAGGTGCATAAAAAATATGGCGAAGATTTACCCAAGGTTCTTGGCGTGGAGGATCAGCTTAAGCAGGTTGTGCTCAACCTGTTTAATAATGCTACCCAGGCCATGGGGGGTGTTGGTGGCTCCATTACCATTAGCACTATGATGGTCGGTGATAAGGTGCAGATAGCTATTGCAGATACTGGACGGGGTATAAAGAAAGAGCATCAGGATTCTATCTTCCAGCCATTCTTCAGCACCAAACCAGAGGTGGAAGGTACAGGTCTTGGCCTTGCCGTTATTTACGGTATTATTAAGCGGCATCATGGTAAGATTGACGTGGTAAGTCGGGAGGGGGTTGGTACCACCATGACCATTCGATTGCCTCTTTTCAGCGAGAAAAAGGTGGACGCCTTGCCCAGTTGATTATCATGGGATGGTCTTTTGAGCCGTTTGCTGGATCTACAAAAGGTGTCAGAGAAGAAAAAGTGGCATTTTTTGTTAATTGCCGTATGATGATGCCTCGCATACATTAAGGTCGGAAACAGATATTTGTGGATTTCATATGAGGGGCACGAGGGACTACTATGACAGCTGAACCGTCAACAACAATTACCACCGTCTTGGTGGATGATCATCATCTGCTTCGGCAGGGCATTGCCAGTATGCTTGCCGACTTTCAGGATGTTGAGGTAGTGGGTGAGGCTGGTGAGGGTATTGAGGGGTTACGGATTATAGAGCAGATTCAGCCTAATGTGGCTATCCTAGATATCACCATGCAGGGCTTATCTGGTATTGATATGATCCCGCGTATCAGGGCAATTGCACCTTCCACCCGTATTCTTATGTACACCATGCATGATAACTCTGATTTCATTCAGCAATCCATGCAGGCAGGTAGCCTTGGTTTTGTTTTGAAGCTTGATCCTGCCGGAGAGCTGGAGGCCGCAATTCGGGCTGTCAACAAAGGGCAGACCTATTTAAGCCCAGCGGCCTCAGCAAAGCTTATTGATTGTATTATTGCCGGAGGTGGAAGTGTCCCTGCTGCTTCTGTGCCTGCTGGCGTGGCGCAACTAACCCCCCGTGAACAAGAACTCAGCAGCCTCATTGCTCAAGGTTATAATACCGCCAAGATAGGTGATGTTCTTTTCATTTCTCCCAAAACGGTTCGGGTTCACCGAGCTAATATCATGAAAAAACTTGGTTGTGAATCCACCGGAGAACTTATTGTTCGGCTTCGGGATCAACTTCACCCACCCAGGTAAGCTTTTGTTTGGATTGTGCTAAGCACACCGTTTAGAAATGTTTAAACGGTGTGCTGATTGTGCTTGGTGCTTTTCTGCAATAAAGTAGCTGCTATTGGATCGGAAACAAGAACCATTTTTTGAGGAATGTTTATGAACCAGGCAGTTGCCTTTGATTTAGACGCAGAGCAGGTTCCCCACCTTTCCATTATTAAGGGGAATGTTCGCCATGAACAACGCCATCTGGTAAAAAAAGGTTTTGTTGCCTTTAATTCTATCAGTTTTGGTGAGGTGCTTAATGTCAGCAAGACTGGTATGGCAATTCAATATCTTGCTCGCCGGAATGGCGATCAGGATCAGATGACAGAGGTTAATCTCATTAATAGCCAAGAGGGCTTTTTGATGAGTGAGATTCCTTGTCGTATGGCCTACGTGAAGGACACCCAATCTGATGGCCAATCAAGCGTTATTCGCCGTATTGGTTTAGAATTTGTTGATCTTACTCTTGCGCAGCAAGATACCCTTGACATGCTTCTTGATCGTTTCAGTATAGGCGAGGAAAAGCGTCAACAGTAAAGAAGTACCCTAACTTGTGCCCCCAGGGCGGGACTGTCACCCCGTGCAAAATCGACAGTTCTGCCCTTTTTTTATCCTTTTTCCTAGCTTTCAATATGTGTAGTTTGTCTATATGGCGAGCATGCGGTCAAGGGCTATTTTAGCCCCTTTGGCAATAGTTACTTCAACGGTGACCTGGTTCTCCATTTTGCCTTGGGATAGATTGTCAAGTTGCCAGAGTAGAGCCGCTGGTGTGACCAGTGCCATGGTTTTGCAGCGGCATGGTGTGGGGGCAAGCAGGTGGATGGTTTTGTCTGGATGCTGTAGCTTTAGACGATTGACCAGATTGACCTCGGTACCAATGGCCCAGGTGGAACCAGGTGCAGACGACTCTACGGCGTTAATGATGCCTTCTGTGGAACCATACTTGTCTGCAGCCTGGACGCTGGCCAGATTGCTTTCCGGATGAATGATTACCTGGATGTCAGGGACGGTGCGTTGCCACTGCTCTATCTGCTCAGCGCTAAACTCCATATGCACCTCACAAAAACCATCCCAGAGCAGCACCTTGGCTGCTTTGATCTGTTCGACATTATTTCCCCCCAAGGGGAGTCCGCGTTGCCATAATACAATAGCTTTATCATCTATATCTAGGGCCTTGGCCGAGTTACGACCCAGGTGCTCGTCAGGGAAAAAGAAGATGCGCTCGCCTCGCTCCAGGGCCCAGGCCAGAACACGTTCGGCGTTGGAAGATGTACAAACAGATCCCCCACGTTCCCCGACAAAGGCCTTGATATCTGCCGAAGAGTTGACATAAGTTATGGGTATTGTTTCTTTCATTGCCAAAATAGGAGTCAGCTCCTGCCATGCTGCGCTGACCTCAGGCAGGGTTGCCATGTCAGCCATGGGGCAACCTGCTTCAAGGTGGGGTAGAAAGACCGCCTGATCTGACCCGGCAAGAATATCTGCTGATTCCGCCATAAAATGGACACCGCAAAAGATGATAAAACGGGCAGCCTTGGCCTCGGCAGCCTGGCGGGCAAGCTTCAAGGAATCTCCTACCATATCGGCACATTGGAAGGTGCCCTCCTCTTGGTAATGGTGACCAAGGATAAGCAGCTTATCGCCAAATGCCTCCTTATGTGCCATGATTTTTTGAATCAGAACCTCAGGGGCTTCATCTAAATATGCCGAGGGGATTGGGGGTTGGATTATCATAAGGTGACTCTCGGTAAAGGTGGGAAGGGTGAAGTAGCCTGAGCAGTAAATAAAAATGGCTTGTCTAAGGTGTGAGACCTTAAACAAGCCGGGTTAAAAAAACTACCAATATTTTTTCAATTTACGAAGTTCGTACCCATGATGCTTGGGGGCCTTTATCTCCGGATGTTTCCCCAAAAGAGACAATGTCTCCTTCAGCAAGATCATCCATGGCAAGTCCCTTGAGGGAGTTTTCGTGGAAATATATGTCGCGGCCGTCCTGGTCGATGATAAAGCCGTACGACTCATAAGGGGAGAGGGTTTTAATTTTCCCCACTCCACCATCGGGGCCACTTACATCTTGGTGTTGCGTGCTCTGTCGCCGTTTGCGCTGCAGTTCTTTAAGTTGAAGACCAAGGGTGTCAAATGCCTCTACCAGTAAGGGGCGTACCGACTCTCCCTTACGTTTTACCACCACTGTATCATTAGGTACCCCGGCTATAAGTCGAACTTCATGGCCTCCTTCCTTATGGGAAGAGGTTTGTTCAATGGTTATCCTGAGATTATGGAGTAAGCCTGCATGATGCCGGTCTAGTCGTTTTTTCTCCTCTTGGATTTTTTCGTGCCATGAATTTCTGACTTTGAGATTCAAACCTTCAACTTTCAGTTCCATAAACGCCCTCCTGGTTCTGAGTTTGACTGTGCAAAGACGCGCGTTAATGCGTGCCGTGCAAGCCCATGGACGCCTCAGTTATTTTCTTGAAAAAAAGCTGAGACATACGTAAAAAAGCGAATGTTCTAGATATCTTACTATAAGCATGACACCCGAATATGAATAGGGGTTCATTATTTATTTTTAAATTATACGAAAATTTTACAAGCAACTCCAGCATTGTCTTGTCCAGAGGTGGAAAAATTATGCTGCCCTAATTCTAATGACGGCTATAAGTAGTAGAGACGTGCAAAATGCATCTGTTTGCCTGGGCAAGTCTGGATTTTGCTAATCTTCCTGCCGTCAGTTGATTCTGTAGAAGTGTACATGTTTGGCGCACCTTGTCATGGTCATGGCAGATCAACATCAGGTCAGCTCCTGCTTGGATAGCGCGGAGGGCAGCCTGGGGTACAGATATATCATTTTCTATGGCCCCCATTTCCAGATCATCAGTAACCAGAAGGCCATCATATCCGAGCTCAGTACGTAACAGGTCTGTAAGGATGGCTGGGGACATGGTTGCCAGGTTTTCCTTATCAAGGGAAGTGTAGAGAATATGGGATGTCATGATAGCTGCCACGCCAGATGCTATGGCCTTGTGGAATGGCAGGAGATCCTCGGCCTTGATAGCCGCAGCTGATTTACTAACCGTTGGTAATTGCAGATGCGGATCAATAACCCCCTGGCCGAGACCAGGGAAATGTTTGCCGCAGGCAGCCACCCCCTTATCTTGCAGGGTTTCAATAATCAGGGAACCAAGGCGAGCCACTTTATGCGGATCACTGCCTAGGGCACGCTGTTCCATGAAACAATTTTGGCCGGTGGGGCACACATCAAGGACAGGGGCAAAATTCATATTGATGCCACAGCTCATGAGATCTGCAGCACATGCCGTGGCATAGGCTTTGATCTGTTCCTCGGCCTGGGGATGGTCGCCATATGCTCTGGCATGGTCGAATTGCTGAAAGGGTAAAGGTAAGCGGGCAACCGTGCCACCCTCTTGGTCAATGGCAATGAGGGGTTCTGTTTGTCCGTGGTCGAGGCAGTAGCGGATAAGTTCAGCACAGAGGGTGGTCAGTTGCGGCGGATTAATGACATTGCGTTTGAAGATGATAAAATGATGTACGCCATACTCAACAATGAGTTGTTTGGTGGAGTCATCTAGTGTGGGGCCGGGAATACCGGCCATAATGAGATTACCTATGGAAGAATGCAAGGAAACTCCTTTTTATTGATAAGGGGCCGGGTCATCCAGGCCTGCTTCGTTAAATCCCTTTAGGCGGAGTAGGCAGGCATCGCATTTACCACAGGCCAGGCCGGTCTGATCTGGGTCGTAACAGCTATGGGTTCGGCTATAGTCGACACCCAGTTTCAGGCCACATTGGATGATTTCTTTTTTGGTGAGGTGAAGTAGGGGCGTATGGATGGTGAATCGCTGTTTTCCTTCAATACCAGCCCTAGAGCCCAGGTTGATGAGGGTTTCCATGGCCTTGATATACTCAGGTCGGCAATCTGGATATCCACTGTAATCCAGGGCATTAATACCAAGGAAAATGTCAGCAATGTTCTGCACTTCGGCCCAGGCTGCAGCATGGGAAAGAAAGATCGTATTACGGCCGGGGACGTAGGTGACAGGGATGGTTGTGCCCATTTCTTCTATGGAGTTGCCTTTGGGCACAGCAATATCACTGGTTAAAGCAGAACCGCCAATCTTGTCGAGATCCAGATTAAGGATGAGGTGTTTTTCAGCACCGAGGAGGAGGGCATTGGCAGCGGCTTTTTGTAGTTCAACGGTTTGGCGTTGACCATAGGAAAAACTAAGGCAGTAACAACTGTACCCTTGGGTGCGAGCTAGGGCTAGGACGGTGGTGGAGTCCAGTCCTCCGCTAAGGAGAACCACACATTTTTTGGAATTGGTCACGTATGGAGTACCTTACAGAAATTACAAATGGTTTAGGTTAATTTTTAAGGTGAACAGGCAGGGCCTGAGTGATACTAATTTCTTCAGGTGAAACGTGGGCCTTATATGCAACAACCTCAACTCCATGGGTGGCTGCCTCTGCCAGTGTCTCGGCATAGAGCGGGTCGATATGCTTGGCTGGGGCAAAGGCGTTGCCGCCGCCGTGTTGCACACAGAAGAAGACCATGACCCGGTGTCCTTGGCGGCCTAATGCCATGAGTTCATGCAGATGCTTGGTGCCTCGGGCTGTCACAGCATCAGGGAATATGGCCAGCTCATTTTCCACTAGGGTACAGTTTTTTACTTCGACAAATATCTTACTGTTATTCTTAATGATTAAAAAATCAAGGCGGCTATGGTCAGAAACTTTGACTTCTGCTTTTATTTTATCAAAGTGAGACAGCTCGTTGATCACACCTTCCTCAATGGCCTCGCGCACCAAGTGGTTTGTGCGCATGGTGTTGATGCCGATCCATTGGCCATTGACCTGGGTCATCTCTAAGGTGTGGGGATATTTTCGTTTGGGATTGTCTGATCGGGAGATGTACACGGCTCCACCAGGCTCAAGGCAGCCACGCATGGAGCCGGTATTGGGGCAATGGACAGTGATAATTGTGCCGTCTTCAAGTTTTACATCGACAAGAAAGCGCTTATATCGTTTGATGAAGAGTGCAGGCTGACAATTTTTTAGTATCATCTTTTGAAGGGTGCTAAGGTGGAAAAGAAGCAGGATAGAAAAAAAGCAGTGGCCCTGCGTTATAATCCTGATCAGGGCCAGACACCTAAGGTGGTTGGTACTGGCCAGGGGACTATTGCTGAACAAATTTTAAAACTGGCGCAAGAGCATGATATCCCAATTCATGAGGATGGTGATTTGGTAGAAATTCTCTCTCACCTTGATCCTGGTGAAGATATTCCGGCCGAAACCTATCTGGTTGTGGCTGAGATTCTTGCCTTTATCTATCAAGCTAATGATAAGGCGAAGGTTGACACACTGTAAAGATGTTTTCAAGGATAACATATGAAGTTGTGTTGTCTGGTTTTGCTTTGGTTGCCTGCTCTCCCGTTATCATGTGGCATGATTCCTCTCCAGACATGTTGCTGGTCGTCTATGGTGTTGTTAAAGCCGAGACGACATCATGCGAGATTAATCTTGTCTTTGATGAGGCACAGGCCAAAAAACAGATTGAAAACGGTGTGAAGGACGTGCTCCAGCATTTGCCGTACGGAGAGTAATATGGCAGCTTTAAAGAAGAAAAAAAAAGGCAAGGTTGAGGAGGTTTGCTGCCGTAAGATCAGCCAGTTAGGTATGTCCTTGCTTCTTCCTGTGGTGGTGGTTGGCGGTTATTTTGTGCCACTTCTTGGTTTTATTGTTTTGGCGCTGATCACCTTGTTCATGGTGTTGTCCAGCCAGCGGGGGCGTTTTTATTGTGGCTGGCTCTGTCCCATGGGTGCCTTTCATGAGCGTGTTTTGTCCTTAGTCAGCTTACAGCGCCCCATTCCGCCTCTCTTCAAGTCTGGTTGGTTTCGGTGGCTACTTTTTGCGCTGATGATGGGCTTAATGACCCTGCGTCTGGTTAATGCAGGTGGTGGTAGCATAGAGACAGCTTCTGTATTTCGTTTTATGTGGATTCTTTCCACCAGTATTGCCATTGGGCTGGGTTTTTATTTTAAGCCACGTATTTGGTGCACCATTTGTCCCATGGGCTCTATGCAGGGTATTAGTTCCCGTAATACTTATCTGCTTACTGTGGAAGAGGAGTGTGTGCAGTGCAAAAAATGTCTGAAGGTCTGTCCTATCTCCACCTATCCCGGCGGCTTTAAGAAGGATGATGGGCCAGCCCAGATACCCAGCATCGAATGTTTACGCTGTTCAAATTGTGTGGCCAACTGCCCCAAGAAGGTTTTGTCTTTTCAGGGTAGGTTGCCTGAGGATACCCTCAACTGATTGATGACTTCACCCACCCCACAGCATATTGGCAAATATGATATTCAGGCCACCCTGGGCAAGGGTGCTATGGGGGTGGTCTATCGTGGTTATGATGCGCATATTGATCGGGTAGTTGCTATTAAAACCATTCGTAAGGCTGCCTTTAGTGATGATGAATTAGCCGATGCCATGGGCCGGTTCCAGCGGGAGGCCCAGGCCGCAGGTCGTCTCGTTCATCCCAATATTGTCACGGTCTATGAGTATGGTGAGGAGGATGACAGCGCCTTTATTGCCATGGAGTTTGTTGAGGGGCGAAGCCTCAAGGAATTAGTGCGCGCCAAAAAGGCCTTTTCTGTCCGTGCTATCCGCACCATCTGTACGCAGCTGCTGGCAGGTTTGCAGTATGCCCATGGGCACGGCGTTATTCATCGTGATATAAAGTTGGAAAATATCCTTCTCACCCGTGAGGGACGGGTGAAGATTATGGATTTTGGTATTGCCCGGGTGGAGTCCTCCAGCCTTACCTCGGTGGGAACCTTCATGGGCACGCCAGCCTACATGGCTCCAGAGCTTTTTGCTGATGAGGAGGCCGATGCCCGCTCAGATCTTTTTGCTGTGGGGGTTGTTTTGTATCAGCTCATCACTGGTAGCAGGCCCTTTGCTGGCTCTAACATGACCGCCATTATGCATCAGGTTTTGAATGTGGAGCCTGCCCGGCCTTCAACCCTGGTGACAGGTGTACCTGCTGAGGTGGATAGATTATTGGCCAAGGCCCTGGCTAAGGAGCGCCAGCAGCGTTTTGCCTCTGGTAAGGAACTGGCTTCAGCGGTGCAGGAGGCCTTGGCTTCCCTGGATGATTGCCTGGTCTTGAGTGGGACGCGGGCTGGGGGGCAAGGGGGAGATGATGCCACCCTTTACCATAGGTCATCTGCTGGTGCTGGAGATGTGCTGCTCCACACCTTGCAGGGGCTTCCTATCTGGCAGCAGGGCCTGATTGTGCTATTTGTTGCTGCTCTTTTGGGGCTGGGGATCTGGCTGTTGGCTGCTCCAGACAAAGAGACAGCTTCCTCTCCTGATGTGGCATCTGGCTCGCCCCGCGAGATTCAGGCCTTGCTTGTGAAGAAAAAGGTGGTGACTCCGCAGAAAGCAGACTCGCCTGATATCAAGGTGATTTCTCCTGGTTCCTCCAAGAGAAGATCCTCTCCCGAGCCATCATCCGCTAAAAATTATGGCGGGATTTCTATTACCAGTAAACCCTACCAGGGGCAAAGTCCTCGGCCTGTTGGTGGTGGAATTCGTATTACGGTGCCTGATTGAGGGAATGCTTCTGCAGCCAGGTGTTGAAATCGTGGCTGGAAAGGGGGCGGCTGAAGAAATAGCCCTGGCCGATATCGCAACCAAATTCCCTGAGCATTGTTTCCTGCTCAGCTGTTTCTACACCTTCAGCTACTATCTTGACACCAATTTCATGGGCAATGAGGATGGTTCCCTTAACAAAGGCGTGACTAATGTTAGAGGTGGTGATGGTGGAGATGTAGGAACTGTCAAGTTTGATAATATCAAAGCCCAGGCGTTCAAACAGGGCAAAGGAGGCAAAGCCGGTGCCAAAATCATCAATGGCAAAAGTGACTCCCATCTCCTTCATCAGTTGCACAGAGTCTGCCAGCATCTGCCAATCATGGACAATGGTTCGTTCCGTAATCTCAATTTCCAGACAAGCCAGGTCACAGGTCGTGGCCATCAGTAGGCGTTTGAATTCCTCGATGAAATAATAGCTTTGCAGATTGGCGGCCGTTATATTCACGGCAATGGAAAGTTCTATGCCCTGGTTATGCCATTGCTCTAGTTGGCTGAGGGCCTGGGTTATCACAAAAAGGGTAAGGGGGTGAACCAGCCAGGTTTTTTCCGCCTGGGGGACGAAACGGGCGGGTTGGATTAGCTCTTCATGGGAATTACGCCAGCGTACTAAGGCCTCTACCCCCACTGGTTTTCCACTGGCAAGATTAACCTTGGCTTGATAGTAGAGCTGTAATTCATCCTCGCTAATGGCACGTTGCAGGGAGCCAAGGAGTTCCATTGCCTCAATGCTACGTTCGTCATACTCCGTATCAAACCAGGCCAGTATGCGGCCGCGTTTGCGAGCAGTACGGACAGCAATGGTGGCTTGGTGGAAAAGTTCTTCCCCAACCGTACTGCTGCTGGCGGTAGACGCACCAATATGAACATTGGCCACCACCGGCAGCCCTTGATAGTCAACTGGTTCAACCACCCGAGCAAAGCACTGTCCACAAATATCGGTGAAGCGTTGCTGATCCATTTCAGTGGCCAAAAGAACCAGGCGGCCTGTATCACCACTGAACAGACGGATTTCGCCACTCTCACACTCCAGACAGTCAAAACGCTGGATGATCTGATTATTAATTTCCTTTAAGGCTGCATAGCTCAAGGTCTCAATAATTTCACTGCGGTTGGCAAATTGCAGAACCGCCAGCATGATGGTGGACTCCTCTTTGGGCCGCTGTAATGTTGCAAGTTCAGCAAGAAGGGCGTGGTAGTTTGGTAGGCCGGTATTGCTGTCAATAAAGGCCTGTTTTATCAGGCTGTCCATTTGGCGGTTGAGGAGCTTAAAAATACAGCCTGCAGTCATACCAACTAGGATGAGAAAGATGGTGCGTAGCAACCAGTTGGTAGGGTCTTGTGGAAGGTGGGCGGCAACATCCAAAGGCATAAGGGGGCCAAGTAACAGTCCACCAATGGCCGCAGTCAATAAGCCGCCATAGGCAGTAAAAAAGGCAGCGGCACTGATAATGGGGAGATAGACGAGATGAACCCCAACAAATTTGGTGCCGCCGGTAAAATAGACCAGGCCGCTGACCAGGGCAAGTTGGCCAGCAATTATGACCATGATAAGCACGGCACGACTGCCAGTGGGCTTACGCCATTTTTCCAGGAGTTCAGTGGTGAGTTTGAAGAAAAATATTTTCATGGCCCCTTATCAACCTTCATCCTTTTTGCATAGATAGAGCCAGAGCCAGCCGGAAATGCCGGCTAGTAATGAGGCAACCACCACACCTATCTTGGCATTGAGCAGGAGTTCCGGTTGGCCTGTGAAGGCTAAGTCACCAATAAAGATCGACATGGTAAAACCAATACCAGCCAAGAGGGAGACTCCTACCAGATGGGTGAGCCTGACTCCCTTGGGCAAGGGAATATGGAAGAATTTGACCAGCAGCGCCGAGATGCCGAAGATGCCAATGGTCTTGCCGACCACTAGTCCACCGATTACTCCTAACGTCACCGGGTGGATCATGGTAGCATTCAGGCTGGCAAAATCAATATGAATACCGGCATTGGCCAGGGCAAATATCGGCACGATAAAAAAGGAAACCCAGAGGTGGAGGGAATGCTCCAGCCGTTGTAGAGGTGCTTCCATCATCTGTGCAGAGTTTTCCATGGCCCGCAGAGCAGCCTGCTGAGCACTGTTTTCCATGATATGTTTTCCTGGCTGTGCACTGCGGCTAAATTTTTCCAATAGGTTGGTCATATGATCACAAAAGAGGGGTGGGGAGCATTTTGAGTTGGCTGGTACCGTAAGAGCGGTTATGACACCGGCTAAAGTGGCATGAACACCTGACTGGAGGAGAGCCAGCCAGAGAATGCCGCCGATAAGGAAATAGGGCAGGGGGCTACGCAGGCCCACCAGATTACAGATGAGCAGCAGGATAAAACAGATGGCAACCACTGCCAGGGCAGGCCAGATGATCTGTGAGGTGTAAAAGAAGGCTATGACCAGTACAGCACCCAAGTCATCGACAATGGCCAGGGCCAGCAGAAAACCCATGAGAGCCTTTGGTACTCGGTTGCCGAGCAAGACCAGGGCGCCAATGGCAAAGGCAATATCTGTCGCCATGGGGATGGCCCAGCCATTTGCTGTGGACTCACTGTTGATGGCGGCGTAGATTAAGGCTGGCACAACCATGCCACCAAGAGCTGCTGTTACAGGGAGGATAGCATGTCGCATGTCAGCCAATTCTCCCACCAGGACTTCACGTTTGATCTCCAGGCCAACCACAAAGAAAAAAAGAGCCATGAGACCATCGTTGATCCAGTGGTGGATGGTATGGCTTAAACCATAATTACCAGCCGTGAGGGATATCTTGGTGTGGAGAATAGTGTCATACCAGGCCGCCAGGCCAGAGTTTGCCAGAACCATGGCCAGGATGGCACATGCCATGAGGAGCAGGCTACTGGTGGCCTCATCGTGGACAAACTTTTCAATGGGGGTGCTGGCCCGCGTAAAGGCTTTTTCCCAGCGGGACAAGGGCCGGTCTGAACATGAAGCGGGCTGTTTTTTCATGGGAAATATAAAATTTGAATTGAGGAGTGAGGGGCCAGAAGAACGTAGAACTTGGTTCTGCGTTCTTCTCTATTCTGGCTTATGAGCTGTGTTTTGCATTACTTATTTCGAGCCGCAAACATGGGGAGCCATTTTTCAAATATGCTTTCCAGAGAGCCATTTTCACGGCGTTCAGTCAGAAAGGAATTGGCATATTTTTGTAAGGAGATGTTTTCTTTGCTGATACCCCAGGCCAGATACTCTTCGGTGAGTAAATTGTATATGGGGGCAAGGGTGCCTTCATGGCCGGCAGCATATGCCATCACCATAGGGGCATCATAGACAAAGGCATCGATAGTGCCGGTAAGGAGAGCATTGACGCCATTCTTGCTGTTGGCGAAGTTTCGTTGGGTTGCTCGCTTGATATTTCGGGTGATAAATTCACTGCCGGTGGTTCTTTTTACCGTGCCGATGGTGATGTCTTTTTTCCATTTCAGGTCATAATAACCGCGCGGGTAGCTGTCGGCATCTTCCAGGCGCACCAGGAGCATCTGGCCGGTACGGAAATAGGGATCACTGAAATTGATGCGATACGAGCGCAGCTTGGTGACGGACAAACCAGACATAATGATATCAATTTTTCCATTTAATAGGGATGGGATCTGTTCATCCCATGGCAGCTCGACAAATCGCAACTTCATGTTGAGGTATGTCGCAAATTCCCGGGCAAGGTCAGCCTCAAGTCCCAGAATTTTGCCCCCCTGTTTATAAATAAGAGGTTTAGCATTGGCTGTAATTCCCACAATGAGCTCATCCTGACTCTGGTCACGTGGTGGCACAGAGTTGTTCTGGGAGGACGTTCCCATGCAGCCTGTCAGCACCAGTAAGATACCTGCCAGCAGAATGGTCAGTAGAGAAACAATATTTTTCATGATATATGCCCCTGAGCATGTAGCAAAGGTGAAAAAAGGTTGTTGCAATTTAGTATCCTTCTTATAATCTATCACTTTGGTAGAGTGCAACGTGTTCAAATAAAATTTTATGGAGATAAACCCTCATACCTCGATTTCTTTGCATTCCTTTTCTTATCCTCCTTTTTTTGACAGCCTCCTTATCTGGTTCGGCTCTTGCCACTGATGGGAAAATTATTGTCTCTGGTAATTTTCTGAATAAAAAAACTGGACAGACGCTATTTGTCTGACCATCCCTTGTATGTTCCTGTTAAGTGTGCAGCAATTTAAGAATAAAGTGTTTTGCTGTATTCTTGAAAATTATTGGTGATGTTTAAGGGAAGTGTTAGGGTGTGGTAAAACATCCTTGCTTGCAATGTGAACCTGAAAGAATTTATTGCTTACAGCATCAGGTCAGATGATGAAAAAATAGTATGTTTTCCATGAACCAGTGAGAGGTATGGAACCATTAACAGATTTGAAAGCCATCCTGCATTCAAAGCGGGCAAATATCTACTAA
>JAOZSN010000019.1 GCA_029939635.1 Deltaproteobacteria bacterium | reverse complement strand
GTCTTGTTATTTCAGCATAAAGTAACTGGGCTGTCAATAAGGAGATGAGGGCAGGGGAAATCTTTATTGCTGAGGGGGTGGGGTTTGGGCAGCAAAAAACTCCTCAACTTCTGCCAGCGTATGAATCACCGGACTCTCTGGAATACTCTTTAAGAAAATTTTACCGTAGCCCTTGGTGAGGAGGCGGACATCGAGGATGGCCAGCAGGCCCTGATCGTCCATGGAGCGCATGAGGCGACCTAGACCCTGGCGCAGGGTGAGGATGGCGCGGGGAACCTGAAATTGAAAGAAAGGTTTTCCTCCCTCTTTGTCGATTTTTTCCACCCGTGCCTTGATGACCGGGTCTGAGGGAACCTCAAAGGGAAGTTTGTCGATTATGACACAGCTCAAGGTCTCGCCTGGCACATCCACTCCCTCCCAGAAGGAGGCCACTGCCAGCAGCACTGAGTGGGTCTCTTTTTTAAATTTCTCCAGCAGGGCTGCTTTGGGGGCTTCACCCTGCATAAATACAGGGTAGGGCAGCTGATCGCCAAGGAAATGGTACATATAGTCCATGGCCTTGAAGCTGGTGAAGAGTACCAGGGCCCGGCCAGAGCTGAGGGTAAGCAGCTCCAGGATAGTCTCCTGGGCAGCTGGTAGAAACCCAGGTTGTGATGGCAGCGGAAAGGTGCGGGGTGGAATGAAGAGTTTTGTTTTATTTTTATAGTCAAAGGGCGAAGCGAGGCGCAGGGTGGTGGTTTCATCACCCAGGCCCATTCTGCCAAAGAAGTAGGAAAAGGTGCCACCGGTGGTGAGGGTGGCTGAGGTAAAGGTAGCTGATTTTACCTGGGGATAGAGATGGTGTTGCAGGTCTTCGGCAATATCAATGGGGGAGGCGGTGAGTGCCACGGTCTTGGCCCGCCTCTCGTACCAGTAAACATAGGAAGGATTGTTGGTACCTGTAAAATGTTCCAAGGCGCTGCGCGCCTCTAGCAGGCGACGACTGAAGCTGGCCCAACTCTCTAGCTGTCGACTGACAGTTTCTACCAATTGGCTCAGGCCGTCCAGCAGGGTGGCAAGGAGCTCGGTTTCGCGCTGCCACTCACCATGGCGCGTATCAAGGAAGTTATGGAGGGCAAAGCGACCCTGCTCTGGCGGAAAAAGGGTGGCCAGGCGCCTGGCCTGTTGCTGTAGGCTGATGGCCATGGCACCGGCCTTATCCTGATTCTTGTCTCCCATGGACGTTGCAGCCTCTTTTTCAATGTCTTGGGCAAGGTCAACGAGCTGGTAATGGGAAAGGCTGATGCCAAAATAGGTGGTGGCAATATTCTCCAGGTGGTGGGCCTCGTCAAAGATAACCGACTCATAACGGGGTAGAACCTCTCCAAAGCCAAAACGGCGCAGGCCAAGGTCAGAGAAGAAGAGGTGATGGTTAACAATGAGCAGGGAGGCCTGGCTTGCCTCGCGGCGCAGGGTGGTAATAAAGCAGTTGGCAAAATCAGGACAATGGCTGCCCAGGCACTGGCTGGTGGTGGCGCTGATCTCTCTCCACAGGGGGCTGTTGTCTGGTAGCCAGCTGAGTTCAGAGCGATCACCATATAGGGTGTCCTGGCTCCATTGCATTAGATCCTCTATGCGACTATTGCCGAAGAGCTTTTGCTGGGGGGCGGAAATAAATTGGTGATAGCGGTAGAGACAGAGATAGTTCTGACGCCCCTTAACGCAGATTGCGGTCAGATTTGGGGCAATATGTTTTTTGATAAAGGGGATCTCTTTACCAAGAATTTGTTCTTGTAAATTAATGGTGCCCGTGGAGACCACCACCTTCTGGTCGCTGAGTATGGCTGGTATGAGGTAGGCCAGGGTTTTGCCGATACCTGTCTCTGCCTCCACCGCCAGCTTTTTGCCTAACAGGTCAGCCTCGCCCCAGGGGTTATCATCATGAAGAATCATTGCCACGGCCTGGGCCATTTCTAATTGGCCTGGCCGCGATTCATAATGAGGCAGGCGGCTGGCGAGAAGGCCATTAGGGGCAAAGATTTCAGTGACGTCGTTGTAGAAATCCATAAAGGCAGGTTTCTGGGGCGGGTGTCAGGTTTCAGGGCCGCGAGTCCGCCCGACACCTGGTGCCTGATTATTTGCAGCTGGACGAGCGGTTAGATATGGTTGCCAGGAGAGTATGGCTATATGGTCCTGGCGCTGGCAACAGTGATTCATTACAGAGTTTGCCTAGCAGGTACGGTAAGGGGCAGCCCAGGAGATAGATTTCCAGATGTGGGGTGGGGAGGCATTGTTTGGGATTTATGGGCTGGGCTGGTTCTGGCCAGATGGCATGCTGGTTGTATACCTTGGTCCACTCGGCTGCCTGTTGGGTGAGATCTGCCAGGCTGGAGGATTGTATGCCGTTGTGGGCTAACTCTGGTAGCAGAATGGCTAGTTTTTCCAAGACAGGAGCCAGGGCTTCCTGCCATTGCTGACGTTTTTCACTGAAATCAACCATGTCAATATATGGCAAAGGCAGGCGCAGCAGGCGGCTGGGGAGCTGGTTGGTAATTGCCTCGTTGGCTTCAATGAGCGGAGCTGCTGCTGTATCGTTATTGGTGGAGATAAGCCACTGGTCTCCAGGGTCTCCGTCCAGAAAGAGGCGAGCCCAGGCCTTGATGAGCAGCTCAATACGCACCGATATCTGCTGGGGGGACTGCTCATTAATGGTGGCATATATCTCCTCAAGGGCCGGGTCACCTTTCAGGGCCTGGAAGAGTTCGTGTTCTTTGTTGCGCAGGGCGGCAAGCTCTTGCCCTAAAACTTCGTGTTCACGGCGTTGGATCTCGGCCAGTTTAAGCAGCAATCTAGCCTGCCATAGTTGTTCTTTTTTCTTGTCTGCCTTGGCCTGTGGGGTGCCGGCCAGGGAGTTGACAATGGCCATCACCGTATCATCGTCACGGTGTTCCATATAGTCTAGGGCCATTCGTGATAGCTGACCCTGGTAAAAGTCGCCCTCGTTGCCTTTGAGTTCTGCCAGCAACTGTTTAAAGCGGGGAAGGTCATCGCCTAAGGGAGCGGGGGTAATGGGTTGGCAGAGGGCGGTATTTTCCTGTTCTTGATCCTCTTCCACAGCAAGAAAATAATGCATGCTAGAAAACAGCAGGAGTGATGCTGCACAATCTGTTGGGGAAATGGCTGTCTCTGGGAAATGGAGGGCAGGTAGTTGACTCATATTTTTTTATGCTATGGAAGGTTAATCATGGTAAAGGGGAGAGATGACACTTAAAGAAAAAATAGCCCTTGCCTGCTTTTGTATTGCTTATCTGGTGACCACACCGTTGGACTATAAGCCAGATGTCAGCGCCCAGACATTACTCGTGGAGACCTTGATGACTATGGTTGATTTGGCCACCATTGGCGCTGGGCTTACCCTCATCACTGTTTCTATTATGCAGAAGGTCAGTGGGGTTAAGATGCCTTGGCATCGCGTAGCCCGTTTTTACCTCACTTTTGGTATATTGGTCAATATTTACTATTATTCTGCCGAGATAATGAAATAATAAAAGAAGTTACAGAAATAAAGAATGTAGAGGAGGTAAAGAGGGACTTGCTTGGCTGCTTTTTTTCTCTACATTCTTTATCGCCTCTATTTATCGACTTCTATTTTTATCGCATAGTTCTTTTTCAGCTGGGTGAGGATCTCTTCCACTTCCTGCTGCTGGTTTTGTTGTTTCAGGATGGACTCAATCTTGGGCCGTACTTCAGCTAAAGGCACTGCTCCGGCCTCCTTGCGGTCATTGATCTTGATGAGGTGCCAACCGAATTTACTCTGTACAGGTTCGCTTACCTGGCCCTTTGTTGTGGAAAAGGCGGCTTCCTCAAACACAGGAACCATTCTGCCGCGACCAAAAAAACCAAGTTCGCCACCATTGGCACCAGAGCCGGTGTCATCTGAATGTTTCTGGGCCAGAGTAGCGAAGTCAGCGCCCTCTTTGAGTTGACGTTGGATGGAGAAGATTTTTTCCTTGGCCTTGAGCTGCTCCTCTTCAGTGGCCTGCTCCGTCACCATGATGAGGATATGCTGGGCTTTAACCTCTTCCTCCTGGGGAAACTCCGCCTTGTTTTCATTATAATAGTTCTGCACCATCTCATCCGTGACCGTGGTCTTGCCGGTATGGCGGCTGATATATTCCTCCACCAGGATACGGTTAGTTATTTCTTTGATTTTGAGTTGTACGGCTTTTTCTTTGCCCAGGCCGATGGCCGCAGCTTCTTGGGCCAGGATGGAGAATTCTGCCCATTTATTGAGCATGCCCTTGCGTAACTCTGGTTGCGTCTCCAGCATCATGCGGAGCTGGGGAGGCATACTGTCCTGCATCAGGTTGAACTGGGCCTGGGTCAGAGACTCTGTCCCGGCAGTGATCAAAACAGTGGTATCTTCTGTTGCCATTGAGATGCTGGTAGATGTGAGCAGCACGGCCCCTACAAGAGCGGAAGCAATTCTTTTACGCATGGATGTCCTCGGGTATTTAGTGCCTTATATGTAAAATTCGTGTCAAGTGTGGCAAGAATTTTAAAAAAAGGCGTTTGAAATAAAGTAATTACGACTACCGTTAAGGCGCTTACACCCCTCAAGGGGGTACTGAAAAGAGTCCTGTTACCTTTACAAAAATCCTAGAGGCTCTGGGTTGGGTATACAATGGATAAATGTGTATATGCAAGACACCCTTATCCTCTAATAATGGCTCTCTTCTTATGGTAGCCAGATGGTGCGGTGGTATTTGGTAGTAGCATGGCCTGGGGACTGAGCAGGGTGCCGGGGTTTGTTACTGAATTGCAGCCTGTCTGTACACCATCACCTAAGATGGCACCAAACTTTCGCAGCCCTGAGTCCTCACTGCCTCCTGGTACTCGAACCTGGACGCTGCCAGGGGTAAATTTTAAATTGGCCAGTTTCGTGCCAGCCCCAAGGTTGGCGTCCTTACCCAGGATAGAATCACCAAGATAGGCAAAATGACCAGCCTTGGCCTCATCCAGAAAAATGGAGTGCTTTACCTCTGTAACATGACCCACCACGCAGCATTTACCAAAGAGACAATAACCACGTACATATGCCCCTTGGCGCACCACAGTTCGGTCACCAATGATGGTAGGGGAAGAAATCATCGCCCCTGGTTCCACCAGGACTCCTGTGCCGATAGCAATTTGACTGCCCAGGAAAGAGGCACCTGCCATGAGTACGGACGCCCCTTCAAGGATTGTACCCTGTCTGCGGACAATTAATTTGCCCTTGGGTGCATCGCCAAATTCGATGTCACAATCGTCACCGCTCAGGACTGTAGTGTCATGGAGGACAACGGTGTGCGCTAAAGGTTCGCCGTTTTTTGGCATAAAAGTGGAAAGATCTGGGTAGTTTTGATGGGCCAGGTAGTGCTTGAGCTCTTTTAAGGCATCCCAGACAAAGGTGGCATTGGCAAAAAGTTCGCGATGGGAAAAGTCTTCAAGGTCAAAGAACGAGGAGGGGGTCAGCATGATTCTCAGGTGTGGTAGAGGGTTGTTTGTGAGGTTAGGTGCTATAGTGAAAGGTCATCATGGTGCAAATAGAGATTTTCTTCAAGAAAATTATCTACCTGGCCTGTAAAAAGGAGGAAGGGGGGAGAGGGAAACTTCTCCGGTGAAATCGAGCCTTATGCTTGACTTCATGAGCCCAAATGCTTACGATTAAGAGCTTGTGAACTGCTCCCCAGTATAGCAGATTTTGCCAACGTAACGTGTAGGCATTACTATATAAAATTACTTTTTGGAGATACGTGTGGATATTAATGATCCTCTTACCGCCGGCATAGGCGATCTTGCTGATATCGAAGATCCTGAGATTCCTGAGATTCTTCCTGCCATGGCTGTCCGTGATATTGTTGTTTTTAATTATATGATTATTCCTCTCTTTGTCGGTCGTCCGGCCTCGGTGGAGGCTGTTCAAGAGGCCATGACCAATGATAAGTTGATTATGTTGGTTACCCAACAGGATTCGTCCATTGATGAGCCAACCCCCGAGGAGGTCTACCGGGTGGGTATGGTCTGTATGATTATGCGGA
Source organism: Deltaproteobacteria bacterium (assembly GCA_029939635.1). Classification (GTDB taxonomy): domain Bacteria; phylum Desulfobacterota; class Desulfobulbia; order Desulfobulbales; family SURF-16; genus JAOZSN01. The sequence continues at coordinate 19,523 of JAOZSN010000019.1, read as the reverse complement.
CCCTGAAATTACCAGACGGCCGCCTCAAGGTTCTTGTACAGGCTATCCAGAAGGCAAGAATTGAGGCCTTTACCCAGGAAGAGCCATTTTTAAAAGCCGAGATTGAGTTACTGCCTGATTCTTTAGATGTAAAGATGACGGTAGAGATCGATGCTCTCATGCGTAATGTTCGTGAGCAGACAGAGAAAATTCTTTCCCTTAAAGGTGTGATGTCCTCCGAGCTTTTGGCCATCTTAAGTGGTATTGACGAGCCTGGACGCTTGGCTGATCTGGTGGTTTCCAACCTGCGTCTCAAGGTGCAGGAATCTCAGTCTGTGTTGGAGACCCTTGATCCTGTGGATCGGCTCCATAAGGTTCTGGAATTTTTGAATAAAGAGCTGGAAGTCTCCACCATGCAGGCCAAGATTCAGTCTGAGGCCAAGGAGGAGATGGGTCGTACCCAGCGTGAGTATTATCTCCGTGAGCAGATTCATGCCTTGAAAAAGGAGCTGGGAGATTTTGATGAAAAATCCCAGGAGATCGAGGAGTTACAAGCTCGTTTTAAGAAGGCTCGTATGCCTTCGGCTGTGAAGAAAGAAGGCCTGAAGCAACTCAAGCGTCTGGAGATGATGCACCCGGATGCATCAGAGGCTACCACCATCCGCACCTATCTTGACTGGATGCTTGATGTGCCATGGCGTAAATCCACCAAGGACCGCCTTGATCTGAAGATTGCCCAGCAGGTATTGGACGAGGATCATTACGGTCTGGATAAAATTAAAGAGCGCATCCTGGAATATCTGGCGGTGCGGAAGCTCAATAAGTCCACCAAGGGACCTATTCTCTGTTTTGTTGGCCCTCCAGGGGTAGGTAAGACTTCCTTAGGGCAGTCCATTGCCCGGGCCATGGGTCGTAAATTTATCCGTTTTTCCCTGGGTGGTATGCGTGATGAGGCGGAGATTCGCGGTCATCGCCGTACCTATATCGGTGCTATGCCGGGTCGGATTATTCAGGGCTTAAAGACGGTGGGTTCTAATAACCCTATCTTCATGCTGGATGAGATTGATAAGGTTGGGGCTGATTACCGGGGTGATCCCTCCTCTGCTCTGCTGGAGGTTCTTGATCCGGAGCAGAATTTTGAGTTTTCTGATCATTATCTCAATTTGCCCTGTGATCTTTCTAAAGTGATGTTTATCACCACCGCAAATATGAGTGATACCATCCCAGGACCTCTTTTGGACCGCATGGAGGTTATCAACCTTTCTGGCTATACCCTGGAAGAAAAACTGGAAATTGCTAAACGCTATTTACTGCCCCGCCAGATTAAGGAAAACGGCATTAAGACAACACATATCAAGATTGATGATGAGACTATCTCCCGGGTTATCTCTCACTATACCCGAGAAGCTGGGCTACGTAATCTTGAGCGGGAATTGGGCAAGGTGTGTCGCAAGGTGGCACGGCGGGTGGCTGAGGGCGGCAAAGGGCCCTACAGCATTTCCCTGCGGACCTTGGCAAAATACCTTGGACCTCCCAAAATACTGCCTGAGGGTGCGGATGTTATTGATGAACCAGGTTTGGCCACGGGCCTGGCCTGGACTGAGGTGGGTGGTGAAATTCTCTATATTGAGGTTTCCCTCTTGAAAGGCAAGGGCGGTCTTACCCTGACTGGTCAGCTAGGTGATGTGATGAAGGAATCAGCTCAGGCTGCACTTACTGTCTGTCGTTCCTGGTTGCCTAAGCTGAAATTGGCGGATGATTTCTTTGAGGAGCATGATATTCATATCCATGTGCCGGCCGGTGCTATCCCCAAGGATGGCCCTTCTGCTGGTATCACCATGGCCACGGCGCTTTATTCTGCCATTTCTGGTAAAAAGGTACGGAAAAATCTGGCCATGACTGGTGAGATCACCCTGCGTGGTCGGGTATTGCCCATCGGTGGACTTCGGGAAAAGGCGTTGGCAGCCCTGCGTGCCAATATCACCACTATTCTTATCCCAGCGGAAAACAAGAAGGATCTTGTTGAGATCCCTGAAGACCTGCGTAAACAGATCACCTTTATTCCGGTGAAAAAGATCGGGCAGGTCTTCAATAAGGCGTTTGATTGATGAACACCAGTTTCGAGTTGGCTGTTTCACGTTTCCAGTTAAAGGTAGTTGTTCATCTGTCAATTTCATAAACTCGCAACTTGCAACTTGCAACTCGTAACTTGAAACTGGAAATTTATGAATACCTCTTCCTTTAGTACAGAGAATTATGAACGCTGGTGGAAGTTCATTGCCTGGGTGTTGATCCCTGCTGTTTTTGTCTTGAGTCCGTTTTACTGGTTTTATTCTTACGGGATGGTGCCAGGGCCGGGGCCGGAAACAGGGGATGAGGTTCTGATCACCATACCTGCTGGGCATGGTTTTCAAGGTGTCTATCAGGCTCTGCGGGATGGTAATATTATCCATGATGACATGCGTTTTGCCATGCTGGCCAGTTGGCGTGGTATTTCTAAACGCCTGCAGGCCGGAGAATATATCATCCCCCGGCCCATAACACCAGACGATGTGCTGCAGCTGATGGTGAAGGGTGCAACCCGTCACCACCCTGTTACCTTTCCCGAGGGACTTACCGTCATTGAGATAGCGGCGCTGCTGGATGAAAATGGCTGGGCTAAGCAGGATCAGGTCATTGCCCTATGCCATGATGCGGAGTTTATCCGTTCCCTGGGGTTGGAACTTGATTCCCTGGAGGGCTATCTCTTTCCTGATACCTATCATCTCTCCCGAGATCAGAACGGGCGCCGTATCATTCGTATGATGGTGAATCGTTTTTTTGAAGTGGAGCAGGATTTGCGTCTGCGTGAAGGTGGCAATCTGGGGCCGGAGGCCTTGGCTGCCAAAAAGTCGATGCCGGATTTAACTCTGCATGAAAAGATCATTCTTGCCTCTATCGTGGAAAAAGAGACAGGGGTGGATGGGGAGCGTCCCCAGATTGCCCGGGTCTTTGTCAATCGGCTCTTGAAGAATATGCGTCTCCAGGCTGACCCCACGGTTATCTATGGTCTGGGAAAGAATTTTGACGGCAACCTGACGCGCAAGGATCTGCGGACTCCGTCTCCCTATAATACTTACGTCATTAAAGGTCTGCCCGCCGGGCCCATTGCTAATCCTGGCCGGGCTGCGTTGGCTGCCGTGTTGCGGCCTGCCGAGGGGCCTTGGCTTTACTTTGTGGCCAAGGGTGATGGCTCTCACCAATTTTCAACCACCTTACAAGATCATAATAATGCTGTTGCCACCTATCAGTTGCGGCGCTAATTATTAGCTCTTTATGTATCTTCTTCATCCTGCCGTCTGGTTGATTCAATAATCAGGGCCATGAGGTCTGCCTTGACGGTGCGGGCCAGTTTGCGTTTGGGCAGGTACTGGAAGTGTAGGGTAACATTTTTCATGGCCAGCATCTCCAGGGCCGCCTCCTCTCCTTGTAATTCTTCAACCTTGGCACTATAGAGTTCTCCCGCCTGTAAATAGAGCAATCCCTTTTCTCTGCCCGCTGCCATCACCTGGAGGACACATGTTTTTTTCTCCATGCGCAGCATCTGTAGAAAAGAGGCCACAGGTACACCTGACAGCATGCCCTTGAAGAATTTTTTCTCTAAGGTGGTGGTAATGCCATCCACCAGGTCACTGAGTTCCACCGGCTTGGTGAAGATGTAATCTACTTCCTCGCGTAATTGAGTAATGAGTTCTTCATCCTCCACGGCAGTGATGACAATACAGGGGAGATCTGGATATTCTTTGTGGACATGGCCTAGCAGGTTAAGTCCGTTTTCCACCAGAGGCATGGCAAGATCAGTCACCAGCAGTGATATCTCCCTCTTCTTTAGGATCGCGGTGGCCTCAGTGTCATCTGTTGCTGTCAGTGATTGGAAGATATCACCATATTTATTGAAATGGGCTTCAATGAGTTTGAGCAGGATAGGGTCGTCATCAACGATTAAAACAGTATTCATGGGAGCTCTCGGGCAAGAAAAACACAGGGGGGCTAGACGATTTGGTCATTTTGCTGAAGGTAAACCTATTACAACGTTGGCTATAATAGGTTATATCAGCAAAAAAAGAAAGGGGAATGAATTGAGAGGTGGTGATGCTGATATCTGCAGAAGGTGCGTGCTAAGCATCTTTTTTATGCAGCCGTTGTAAAACAAGGGCCAGTCCGGCAGACAGCAGACAGAGAATGGCCGCCAAGGTGAAGGCGGCTGCATAGCTGCCGGTGATTACTTTAGCGAAGTTTCCTGCTGCAATTCCCACCACTCCAGCAATACCGTATGAGGTGAAAATCCAGCCATAGTTGGCACCTAGGTTTTTTGCCCCGAAGAAATCAGCGGTGGCAGAGGGGAAGAGGGCAAAATTGCCACCAAAATTAAAACCGACCAGTGCAGCGCCAATGCTGAGTGACGCCTCGGTTTTCATGCCTGCCAAAAAGAACATGATGCCTGCCTGGAGGAGAAACATGGCAACAAAGGTCGGAGTACGTCCGATTCGATCTGAAATAAATCCCCACACCACCCGACCCACGGCATTGAAAATGGCGAGCAAGCCAACGGCCGCAGAGCCTTTCAGCATCAAGGCACTGGTCTCTGCGGCGCTTAGGGATCTGCCTGCCTCAATGGCTGCAGATACCAGTTGTTCCCCGGCAAAGACCTTGATGATACCTATGACCATGAGTCCTGCCATGGCACCGCTGAAGAACATCATCCAGAGGAGATAAAAGGCTGGATTGCGCAATGTTTCCTGCCAGGGTGAATTTTGGACAATGGTGCTGCTAACCTTCACAGGCGCAGGCGGATTGCTCAGCAGGAAAGCCCCGGCAGTGACGCCAACGATACATATCCCACCATGCATGAGAAAGAAGGGGAAAATTCCTTGTTTACCAATATAGCCCAAGGCGCCCCATTTCTGGCTAAAGAGATAAGCCCCTAGTCCGAATCCCGCCACCGCAATGCCACTCACCAGGCCCTTATGATCAGGAAACCATTTCATTAAGGCGGCAATGGGGCAGACATAAGCAAAGCCAATGCCGGCTCCGGCCATAAAACCAATGGTACCCCAGAGCAGGAGGAGTCGATCCATCTCGGCAATCTTTCCCACATACTGGTTGCCCAGCATGATGCTGGCGACAATACAGGTGGTCATGATGCCCATGGGGGCGTATTTAACAATAACCGACTCTTTATCAAGGTGACCGAGAAAGGCATGGAAAATCATGAGCAGGAGGAGGGTCACCACGCCGGCAAAAAGGGCATGGGCAAGATAAAAGACAATGGCGTTGGTCATGAGCCCAGCGTAGATAAAACCTGTACCCATGAGCAGGCCACCAATGATCGCTGGGATTCTAGGGCCTTGCACATCCTGGACGCGGCCGGCAATAACCATAACGCTGGCAAAACTCAAGATACAGATTGAAAAGGCATACTTCAAGATGCCCTGCTGTTTGGCTATCTCGACCTGTGCCACCGCGTTATTGCTCACCACAACGACATCATCTGCCAGGGTTCCAGAGGCAAGCTGTGTAGCGTGTTGGGCTTGGGTGAGCACTGTGGGGAAGATGTTAGTGGTTAAGGGTTCCCAGAAAATACTGTAACCGTAGACCGTACCAAGAATAAGCTGGACAAGAATTGCCCCTGCCAGAACCTGAAAGCGTTTATATTTACCTGGTTCTGCTGAAGTTGATACATTCGGGGCCATGGATTTTCTCCTGTCTGGAATAGAGTGTGGAAGGCACAGTACTATTTTGTCATAACTGAGGAGAGTAACGCAAGGAAGAAGTCAGGGGAGATCTTTTTATTGAGGACGAACCCGGATGGGAGGAGTTATCTTTCTCGGCTACGGCTACCATTTTCCTTGTGTCCCTAATTTTATGGACTAAAAACACACGGCCACGCGGCTTTACCGCTGAAGTAGGTACAATTTTTCAGCACGAAAAGGAGGAGAGAACTACCCATCCCTCCGATGCTTTGCAGGGAACAGCGCCAGAAAGTATGTCATAAAACGGAAAAAAGGATCTGTTACCATGTGTAGGTAACAGATCCTTTTTTTGTCATCTCCTGGTTTTCTGTTGCTATGCAGCTTTATACTTATTTCCCTTGCGGTGCTGTTTACGGCGGGGGGTGCCGCGGTGTTTGGGGGGTCTGGTGCCACCGCCATGGGTACTGCGGGCAACCTCAATGGAAACGGTTTTTCCATTGATTTTGGTATGTTCAAAGGCGCCAAGTATTTCGGTTATATATCTGCTTTCGGCTTCTAGTAAAGCGCTGTTGCGCATAATTTCTATCTTGCCAACCTGCACACGGCCAATACCAGGGATACCGTTGATTTTTCCCAGCAGGCCCTGGGGTAAGATGCCGTCACGGCGGCCAACATTGAGAAAAAAGCGGGTGAATTTTTGTTTGCCTTGTGTCGGGGCTGAATCTTTGCGACCACGTTCTTTTTTATTTTTTCTATTTGCCGCTTTTTCGTTCACATTAAGATCCGGCGCATATTTATAATATTCCAAGAATTGATTAAACTCGCGGGATAGAAATTTTTTGATCAACTCTTCACGATCCAGGTGGGCAAACTTATCTGCTATGGCTGCATAAAGCGGATTAATTTGATCATGATCAACCGTCACGTTTGTGACAATATCAACCAAGTTCACCAATTGCTTTTGACAGATTTCTTCTCCGGTGGGAACGCGGCATTTTTTAAACTGCTTTTTGATTCTCTTTTCAATTGCCCGTATTCTGTACAACTCTTTCATGTGAATGATGGCAATAGAGGTTCCCGTGCGCCCTGCTCGGCCAGTGCGACCACTGCGGTGGGTATAACCGGCAATATCGTCAGGAAGATTGTAGTTAATCACATGGGTAAGATCGTTGACGTCAAGGCCACGAGCCGCAACATCGGTGGCCACCAGGATTTGTAAGCTTTTGTTGCGGAATTTTTTCATCACCTGATCACGCTGTCCCTGGTTCAGCTCACCATGCAGGGCATCGGCGTTATAGCCGTCCTGGATCAACTTATTGGCCACGTCATTGGTGTCGCGCCTGGTGCGGCAAAAAATAATTGAATAATTATTAAGGGCATTGTCCACAATACGTTTCAAAGCCAGGTAGCGATCCTTGGCATGTACCATGTAATACTCATGGGTAACATTTTCGGCTCCAGCATTGCGTTTGCCAATGGTCATTTCAACAGGATTTGACATATACTTGGCGGCTATGGAAGCAACTTCCTTTGACATAGTTGCCGAGAACAGCAGGGTGTTTTTTTCTTTTGGGGTCTTGGCCAGGATAGCGTTTAACTCATCCTGGAAACCCATCTGCAACATTTCATCTGCCTCATCAAAAACAACATACTTCACGGCGGATATATCAACCCTGCCCCGGTTGATTAGATCATTTAAGCGACCAGGGGTGGCAACAATAATCTGTACACCTCGACGCAGGGCGGAAATTTGTTGATCAATACGGGTGCCGCCGTACACGGCTAATATCTTCAATCCAGCACTAAATTTAGCTAGGGCTTGGATGTCACGGGCCACCTGAACACACAGTTCTCTGGTGGGGCAGAGGATCAATCCTTGGGTTTGTTTACTTTTGGTGGTTGTTCGTTGGATTAAAGGAATGCCAAAAGCTGCGGTTTTGCCTGTGCCGGTTTGGGCCAGGCTCACCAGGTCAACCTGTTGTTCCAGCATTAAAGGAATGACTTTGGCCTGTACAGGTGTTGGTTCGCTAAACCCTAAGGAGGAGAGGGCTTTCAGGATGTCACTATTAATGCCGATATCTTCAAATGTAGTCATAATGTCTATTTGTTGTTGTGCTAAGGGGAGGCCGGGAGCGAGCCACTAAAGGCTTTGTGGCCAAAAAAAAATGCCCTGCAATGTGCAGGGCATTGAAGGTGCTAATTGAAAAACCGGATATTATACTTTGTTTACGGGATAAAGCAAGAACTTTAGGGGGGAACCTTGTCGCCTGTTCTCGTTGAATGCGTAGCCAGGCAATTTTGAGCTATGCTGTTTTCTTTTACACATGTCTGATTTTGGTATGGTTTGATATCTCGGAGTTTGTGGTGCAGAGATCTTTGATCGACAAGTCTTGTAGCTGATTATTGCCGGTTAATCTGGCAAAATCTTGCAGCTCAGCAGTGCTGACCTTAAGAAAATTATGGAGCTGTTTTGCTGCCCGGTCTATATCAAGCTGCGCCCGCAATTCAGGGTCTTGGGTGGCAATCCCCAAGGGGCATTTACCTGTATTACAGATGCGGTACTGTTGGCAACCAATGGCCATCATAGCACTGGTGCTGATGGCCACGGCATCGGCTCCTAAGGCCAAGGCCTTGGCAAAATCTGCTGAAATTCGTAAGCCGCCAGTACAGACCAGTGAGACATGGGAGGCCTTTTTTTCATTGAGAAATTTTCTGGCCCGATAGATGGCAAAGGGGGTGGGGATGCCAACCGATCCCTTGATGTATTTAGGTGAAGCCCCGGTGCCACCTGCCCGCCCATCTAGGGTGATAAAATCTGGCTCTGCATAGAGGGCAACGTCAAGATCATCCTCAATATGACCGGCGGCAAATTTAATGCCAATGGGTCTGCCGCCAGACACATCGCGCAGCCAGCGTACCTTTTCCTTTAACTGCTCTTTACTGAGAATGTCTTGGTAATGGGCAGGGCTGATGATATCTGTACCCTCGGCAACGCCGCGGATGGCGGCAATTTCACTGGTAACCTTGCTTGCTGGTAAATGGCCACCCATGCCGGGCTTGGCTGACTGGCCAAATTTCAGTTCAATGGCATCGGCACGGCGTAGATTTTCCTCGTTGACGCTGTAGCCATTGGGCACATATTCAAATATGTATTTATAACTATTGTCACGGCACTCTGGCAGGATGCCTCCTTCGCCAGAGCCTATGGCCGTCTGCATAGCCTTGCTGCCTCGAGTCAAGGCTATGTGGGCCTCCCTTGACAGGGCACCAAAGGACATATGGCTGATATATATGGGGGTTGCTATGACCAATGGTTGTGCAGCGTGCGGCCCGATAATGGTGTTGGTTGCTACCGGATCTGTGTGGTTTAAGGGGATGCGGGCCAGTTGGGCTCCCTGAATTAAAATATCATCCCAGGAGATAACCGGTTTCCTGGTCTGCATGGGCTCGGTAATAGATTGGCCACTGGCTGCCATGGCATGGATGTCAGCCATATAAGATTCATGGCAGTCCTCCTCCTTGTGGGGATCATAGGTGAGGATCCTTTCCTTGGTGGCCTCCTGGGTGTCTTCGAATATATCGGGCTCTGCCCCCATCCGCCGCCAGAAGGCCTTGCCTGCCTCACAGACCGGGCAGACCCATGTCGAGGGTAAATCATTCCAGGGCACAGACTTTGTATCTTCATCATATTCGGTGTCACACACCGAGCAAACATAGAGAGCCATGTTCGAGACCTAAGGATAGGGGTTATTTTTAACCAGTTCCTGCCCACAAATGACCTATTTGCTGGACAGGCACTGGTTAGCAATGTGATACTGTCTTGCTAGATATCCATATTTGCAGGTTCAAAATATTCTTTGGGATGCTTGCAGGCGGGGCATTTTGGTGGTGGCTCGGTGCCCTGGTGTGTGAATCCGCATTTTGAGCATTTCCAGCTAATGGGCTTGTCACGTTTGAATACTGTGCCGTTTGTTACCATATCAAGGCAGCGTTGGTAGCGATCTCGGTGGTGCTCCTCAACCTTGGCAATCTGTTTAAAGAGAATGGTAGCCTCCATGTTTCCCTCTTCCTCTGCCTCTTTGGCAAAGGTGGGGTACATTTCGGTGGTCTCGTAGTTTTCGCCATTAATCGCCTCTTGCAGGTTGGCTGCAGTGTCGCCGATGGAGTTCAATAACTTGCAATGATCCTTGGCATGGCGCTCTTCGTTGGCGGCAGTTTCTTCAAAGACCTTGGCAATATAGTGGTACCCTTCCTTGCGGGCCGCCTTGGCAAAAAAGATGTACATATTCCTGGCCTGCGATTCTCCGGCAAAGGCTGCTTTCAGGTTTTCGGTGGTCTTACTCATGATTTCTCCTTGCTAAGATTGAGGTTGTTAATTTTTATGGTAATAGTTTCCCCATCAGCTGGGATGAAGATTTTTTCTATATTCAATATTTTTTGTTCGATATTCCGGAGTCTATGCTTGCCTGCGGTTCGTGGTGACTGGACTTTTAGTCCTAGCTGTTAAGTGGGCCTGTTTCAGATTGGTGGATATTTAGTCCTCTTGCTGCATAGCCTGGGCCTGTACTGCTGTGATGGCCACGGTATTGATGATATCCGTTACCAGGCAGCCTCTGCTTAGGTCATTGACCGGTTTATTCAGGCCCTGGAGAACCGGGCCAATGGCAATGGCACCAGAGGAGCGCTGCACTGCCTTATATGTGTTATTGCCGGTGTTCAGGTCTGGAAAGATAAAGACTGTGGCTTGGCCTGCCACCTCACTGTCTGGTAACTTGGTTTTGGCTACCTCGGGGGAGATGGCAGCATCGTACTGGATGGGGCCTTCGATGAGCAGGTCTGGGCGCTTTTCTTGGGCAATGTGGGTGGCCTCGCGCACCTTGTCTACATCCTTGCCCTTGCCAGATGAGCCGGTGGAGTAAGAGAGCATGGCCACCCGTGGTTCCACGCCAAACATGGCAGCTGTTTCCGCTGAGCTGAGAGCAATTTCGGCCAGCTGCTCGGCATTGGGGTCAGGGTTTACGGCACAATCCCCATAGACCAGAACCTTAGTGTCCAGGCACATGATAAAGACACTGGAGACCACTGAGATGCCAGGGCTGGTTTTGATGATTTGTAAGGCAGGGCGAATGGTGTCGCCGGTGGTGTGAATTGCCCCGGAAACCATGCCATCGGCCTGACCTTTATGTACCATCATGGTGCCGTAATAGGAGACATCCACCATGGCATCGGCAGCTCCTTCCATGGTTAGCCCTGTATGCTGGCGTAATTCGTAGAGGGTGGTGGTGTAATCGTATAGTAGGGGCGATTGGCCAGGGTCAATGATGGTTGCCTGGTCAATATTGAGACCATGGGCAGCACTTAAGGTGCGAATATCTGTTTCCTTGCCCAGCAGGGTGATATCCACCACCTGACGGCGGAGGAGAATTTCAGCCGCCCGTAGGATGCGCTCATCCGTGGCCTCTGGCAGGACAATATTCATCCGTTTGGTTTTGGCCCGGTCAAAGAGGCCATATTCAAACATAATAGGAGTGACGGTGTTGGACACTGAGATGTCGGCCTGTTTAATAATGACGTCGGCATCAATGTGACTGTCAAAAAGGCCAAGACCAAGGGCAATTTTACGGTGATTATCCGGGGTGATTCTCACCGGGATATTTTCTACCTGGCTGGTGGTTTCATAGGTGCCATGGGCAACAGAGAGGATGGGAACTGGCAGCTCCATACCTTCTAAAAGTTTGAGCATATTGGGGCCAGGGGTGAAGCCGCCGGTGAGGAGGATGCCCGACAGGTTGGGATAATTTGGTGAGGAGAGGGTTGTCACCGAGGCCAAGAGAATATCGGCCCGATCACCGCCAACAATGATGAGATCACCGTCTTTAACATACCCCAAGAAGTGTTCCACCGTCATGGTAGCAATCTTAAACTGTTTGACCACCCGGTAGAGATCCTCGGGTAAGCCCAGGACATAGGAGGAGTCCAGGCCCTGTTGGATGTCAGCCAGGGTCGGCTTGCCCAGTTCCTTTTCCTCTGGCAGCAGGAAGGTGGGTGGGGTGTTGTTGATATGGAGATCATATAGTTCCAGGGAGTTATAGGCCCCGGTGGAGAGACGATTTACAAAGGTGGCAAAATGGGTGCAGCCCGCATCTTGAACACTGTCACCAGCAATTTTTATGCTTTCCTGGACGGCCTTGGCATCCAGGCCAAGGCCATTTAGTACGCCAATAAAGTGGCAACCAAGATTTTTCGCAATCTCAAGGTTGATATTGATATCAAAAGAGGAGAGAAACCCTGAACTGTTAAGACCCTCACAGAGGACAAAATCGTATTTCTTATGCAGCTCACCTAAATGTGCCACCAGTTTTTCATAGAACTCCTTGGTTTTGCCTTGGGAAACAAGGGTTTTGACCTCCTCCTCCTCAAAACCGTAACAGTCGTCATAGCTCATGTCGGGACAGTATTTGGAGAGGATCAGCTTGATGTCATTGTCTGGGCCATTATTTTCACTGATTACGGGCCGAAAAAATCCGACTTTTTCAATGCGCCTGGTAAGCAATTCCATCATGCCCATGGTGACAAGGAGCTTTCCGGCAGCAGGGTCTAAGGAGGCGATATAGAGGCTATTGGTTTTCATTGATGTGTACCTTTGTTCAATCCCTTGATCTCAACTATACTGATCTCTGGCAGGGCGGTTGTCAGGATATGTTGCAGTTCTTCCAGCAGGGCAGGGGCGGGCCACTCTCCCTGCTGGCCGATGAGTTCCAGGGCGCGGGCAAGATCGCCCTCTTCTTGTTGGCCAAGATGGTAGAGACTGCCCTTCAGGGTGTGGCAGGAAGACCAGAATTTTTGACTATCCAGATCATTATAGGCCTCTATGGCCCTGTTGAGACTGGTGCCAAGGTTGTCGGGCAAATCGGCCAGTAATGGTGCCATCTCCTCATCATCCAGCAGATATTTATTATGGAGATGGTGGCGAATGCGGCCATGAAAATCAAGTTTTGTAGCCTCTGCTGGTTGAGATGGTTGCTGGTCTGGCGATTTCTGGGCATTGTTTAGGGTGGGTTCAAATCCCAGTACCCGAGCCAGGACAAAAAGGGCATCCTCTGGCTCAAAGGGCTTGGTCAGATAGTCATCCATGCCATGCTCCAGGCAATGTTGACGGTCATCAGTCATAGCATTGGCCGTGACGGCCACAATGGGCAGGTGGTGGCCCTGCAGCGTTGTCGTTAGTTTGCTGTGCAGCTTTGCATTCAGATCATGGGGGCAGGGCTGTCCCTGTTCACAGGCACGGATGATGGCCGTTGTCTGTAGGCCATCCATATTTGGCATTTGGATATCCATGAGCACAACGTCATAGTGCTGCTGAGCCAGCTCTTCCAGGGCTGCCATGCCACTCACCGCTGTATGGATCTGATGGCCGGCATGTTCCAGGATGTGGTAGGCCAGCTCACGGTTGATACGGTTATCATCCACCAGCAAAATAGTCAATTTTGCCAGGGTGGGGAGTTCGCTGGGACTGAGCGTCTGGCTGGATATTTCATGTGGTTCAGCCGGCGCAAAGGTGGCCTGGAAGGAAAAGGTGCTGCCTTGCCCCAGTTGACTGCTCACCTCAATATCGCCACCCATGAGTTGACAGAGTTGTCTGCATATGGCAAGGCCCAGGCCACTACCACCGTAGCGCCTGGAGATGGAGCTGTCCTCCTGAGAGAAACTTTGAAAGATGCCTTGTAGTTTGTCGGGGGCAATGCCAATACCACTATCTTTGATCATAAAACGCAGGGTATTTTGTTGCGCCTCATGGGCCACCATGGCAACCGTCAGTTTAATAGTACCTTTCTCGGTAAATTTAATGGCATTACCAAGCAGATTGAGGATGATTTGCCCCAGTCGCAGACTGTCACCGCACACTGCCTGCGGCACCTCGGGATCCATATGTAAGGAAAATGATACAGATTTGCCCTGGCCAAGGATCTTGGCCGTTTGCAGGGCCGTGTTAAGGGTGGCATGCAGGTCAAATGGCTTATTCTCCAGCTCCATATGGCCTGCCTCAATCTTGGAAAAATCAAGGATATTGTTGATGAGTTGCAGCAGGCTGTCTGCTGATATTTTGATGTTTTCCAGGTAGGAGTGCATGGTGGCATCTGGCTTACTGGCTAGGGCCAGGCCGGTCATGCCGATAATGCCGCTCATGGGGGTTCTGATCTCATGGCTCATCTTAGCCAGGAAATCACTCTTGGCATTATTGGCCAGCTTTGCCGCCTCGGTGGCCTCCTGTAGGAGGATCTGGGCCTGGCGTTTTTCTGAGACATCCTCAATGATCCAGATAACACCTTGGGTCAACTCCGCAGGGTTGATGGCCTTACCGGTGAGAGCGGCCCAGAATCGTTTGCCATTTTTGTCGTGGAGTTCTACCTCTTGGCGAACCACATGGCCTTGGGAGAAATTTTCGTAGGCCTGGTGCCAGAAGCTGTCATAATCGCCATGGAAGAGTTGCGACCAGAATTGGATGCGGTTTTTGCCAATGATCTCTTCTCGACGAAAGCCAAAAAGCCGCTCAAAGCTGCTATTGACCTGGGTAATCATGTGATCGCGAATAAAGGCGATGGATTGATCAGTATTTTCAAAGATGATGTTTAGTTCTGCCAGGGCATTTCTGATGCGGGCCTCCAGCATCTTCCAGTCCGTCACGTCCGTGGCCAAAAGCAGATAGCCACTCATGTTTTCTTGCTTATCACGGATGGCGGTTAAGGTTCCATCAATAAAATTGAGCTGGCCATCTCGATTTTGTTCAAGATGAAATGGGTATGATCCTTCTTTTTTAACTGTATCAACGGCCCGTTGGAAACGGTGAGGATCCACCTGCTCACGTTCATGCATCTCTAAAACAGTGCGACCCACGGCCTCCCTGCTTTCATAGCCAAAGATTTTTTCAGCCATGGGGTTGAAGTAGAGGATCTTGAAATCCAGGTCAGTGGCTGCAATGGCCATGGTGGTATTGGATTGCAGGATAGAGGTGATAAAATTGTTTTGTTCCTGCAGGGTCTTCGTTCGCAGCAGAATACGTTGTTCTAATGATTCATTATAGCTACGCAGGGCCTGGTCTTGGGTTTCCAGTACATCCAGCATGGTGTTGAAATGGTCAGCCATGAGTTGAAATTCATCACCACTGCTGATATCGAGACGATGGGTACGTTCGCCGCGTCCCACTGCCGCTGCTGTTATTCGCAACTCTTGTAAGGGCTGCAGGATGGATCTACAGTAGGTGGTGACCAGGATGATGGCAATGGTAACACTGATCAGAGTGAGCATTAAAAAACGTTTTGCTAAGGTATCTTTGGCCTTTTGCATGATGACCTGGGGGTGACTGAGTAGCATGGTGGCTTCTATGCCGCCATGCTGATGGGGCAGGGCAATGGCGTTGACAAAGACATCATGTCCTGCCAGAGTTTGCAGTAGGGTAGCCTCTGGGTTAGTCAGGAGGGTGTCAAGGTTTTCTCTGGTCAGGGCGAGGGCGAGCCTCTCCTTTGCGGGCAGGGTGGAGGCATGGAGTTTGGTATTAATAAGCAGCGATAGGTTGATATGGGAGTTATGTTTGAGGCGCTGCAGGGTAGTGTTATGGAGATTGAGGCCTGCCAAGATATAAAATTCTTCGTGGTCGATACGAATTTTGGGGCTGGGGGAAAAAATGTTGATCACCTGTTTGTCCAGACAGATGAAGGCCCCTGACATGGTTGGTGGGTTGCCGCAGAGTGTTTTTGGGTGGCCTTTATTTGCCACAGAGGAGTTGCTGCCCCGGATAATAATAGCACCATCCTGGTCGACCAGGAGGAGTTCATCTAAGCCACTAAGCTGACGGAGTGATGCCAGGCGGTGCGCTACCGCTTCCATGTTGCCATGGTTCAAGTCTTGTAAAAGCTCTTTGTCTTTACTTATTCCCAGGACTTTTATGGTACTGGATTCTTCCATTAAGCGGAGACTACTGGTGATGAAGTTTCGACCATTGCTGAATTCCACCTGGAGGACGTGATGGAATTGGCGTTGGGTGGTCTGTAGGCTGAAAAGAATACTGCTCCCCAGAGTGACAGCTAAAAATAGAGAGATAGCGGTGGTGAGCTTAAACCAGATACGGCGATAAAAGGGGAGAGAGGTCATGGGGAAGCCCTCAACTGCTCGTGTTCAGCTGAAGAAGACGTGGAAGGGCTGGCTGAGGAAGTTTGCCGGTATGTGTAGATTGTCTATTGTTCATAAAAGATATCCCAAGTCACGGAAATGGGCGCGGTCACGGGCCAGGACATGGTCAGATAGCCAGGAGACAAGAAAGGCAAAGACGTCAGGCTTTAGGCTGGTTTGGTCTGGTTTGGCCAGTTCAAACTCTTTTATTTTGGTAGTAAAGGCATGGTGTTCCTGGCAGTGGGAGGAGTACATGGGATGGGCACGCAGGTAATTTTCCTCACTGCTAAAATGGTAATGGACATAGGAGATGAGATCTTCCACTAACCAACTTAAAGAGGTGGTATCATCTTGATTGCTCATCGAGGTGATGAGCATATTGATCATGCTGAAAAGCTTCTGGTGCTGGGTATCTATCTTAGCAATGCCAACACTGAATTTCGAGCTCCATTGTAATAGTTCCATGGTTATTGACCGCTATGAACCACTGTTTTGTCATTGTCGGCTGTTTTTTGTTTGTAGCTTTGTTTTTTTGTGTTCATAATGTCAGTCTCTCTGTCTCATCGGCGCGGCGCATGGCTTCCAGAGTGAGGGCCATAAGGCTTCCCTCAATTTCACGGCTTATTTTGCGGGTAGGAAGATACTGGAATTGTAATGTCGCGTTGGTCATGGGTATCATCTCATAGGCCGCCTCTTCGCCGGTGAGTGCCTCAATCTTGGCACGGTATAATTCTCCATCTTTGAGATAGAGCAGGCCCTTGCTTCGGCCAGGATCTTTGATCTCTAAAAGGCATGTTTTTCGTTCCATATTGAGCATCTGCAAGAGGGCTGCCACCGGGACACCTGTCATAATACCTTTGAAAAAACGTTTTTCAAGGGTATCTGTAATGGCAGTAGCCAGATCCTCCATGTTTAGTGGCTTTAAAAAGAGTTTGTCCACCTCCTCCTGCAGGGCATCAGTGACATTAGGGCGGTTGATGCCTGTAATAATGATACAGGGTATTTCGGGATAGTGGTTGTGGACAAAATCAATGAGTTCCAACCCCCGTTCCACCTCAGGCATGGCCAGGTCGGTGACCAGGACGGCAATTTCCTGGCTTTCAATAATCTGCTTGGCTTCCTCGTCACCTGAGGCCAGTATTGACTGAAAGATGTCGCCATAGTGGGCTAAGTGGTTTTCGACCATCCGTAGTAAGACAGGGTCGTCATCAACAATAAGTACGGTATTTAGGGGGGAGTCAGTCATGGTTGTAAGGGGTTGAAAATGTTAGGTGTAGGGGTGCGGAAACTCCACACCAATTTATAATCATAACCACTCTATATGTTATCATAAAAAAAATTGAAAAAACATCTCCAAAATGAATTCTCCCATACTATATGAGGATACTGCTTGGCTGGCAGTGAATAAGCCCACAGGGCTGGCTACCCATGCTGCTCACCCTGGTGATAGTGGCGTGGTGGAGTGGTTGGCCTTGCATCTGGGCCACCAACTCCATGTCTGCTCTCGCCTGGATAAAGGAACCAGTGGTGTGTTGCTTTTTGCTAAAGACGCCAAGGCCAGTGCCCTGGCCCAGGCTATCCATGAGCAGCAGCAGGCGCGCAAGACCTATCATTTTATCAGTAAGCAGCGCTCTAAGGGCGGGGAGATCTGGCAGATGGATACGCCTCTGGGCGGCAAGGCATGCCAGACAAATTTTCGTTTGATTAGCAAGGGACACGGCTATTATTGCTATGAGGCAGTGATACGTCGGGGGCGCACCCATCAAATCCGCCAGCATGCTGCTTTATCTGGGGTGGCTATTCTGGGTGACGGCCAGTATGGCGGTGCTGCCTGGACTCGTTTATGCCTCCATTGTGTTGAGGTGCACTGGCCTGTTCTGAACCAGCCCATAGAGACATCTGAGCCAGACTCATTTTCCTTGCTGCTGGCGGGTGCCTTGACCTTAGTTGTGGCTGGAGCCGTGGCTTGGGAGCGTCGCCTGGGTTGGCCTGGGCTGGTGAGTAATAGCATGCGTTTGGTACAGCGCGGTGAGCTGGCCTTGCCGGTGAGCATTGATTTGTATGATTCGTATCTTGCTATCACTGGCTTTAGTGACACGGACACTTCACACGAGTTATTAGAGGAGCTGCAGCCGGTACTTGGCTATCTGGCCAGCAAGGTGGAGTGGCGGGGTGGTCTGGTACGCCGTCATGGCCAGAACCCTCATCAGCAGAAGTTGATTCATGACACTGTTAGTTGGGGAGAATTGCTGCCTGCATCAATCATGGCGTCTGAGCATGATCTTGCTTTTGCGGTTAATCTTAATGATTCCCAGCATGTGGGGCTATTTCTTGATCAGCGTGATTCTCGGCGGCGTATTTGGCAGGTTGCCAAGGCACGGCGGGTGGCCAATCTGTTTTCCTTTACCTGTTCTTTTTCGGCCATGGCTGTGGCTGGTGGGGCAGAGGTGGTTTTCTCCATTGATCTGGCTGGTTCCAGCCTGGGGCGTGGGAAGGAAAATTTCAGCATAAATGGTTTGGATGAAGGTGGCAGGGGTAAGTTCATCAATGAGGATGTGCGTAAATGGTTGGCTCGCCAGGAGCGTAAGCTGGCCAACGACCCTGTCTCATTTGCCTATTGGGATCTTATTATTTGTGATCCGCCTGTTTTTGCCTCGGCTGGAAAGGGGCGGGGGTTTCATGTGGAAAAAGAGTGGCCAGAGCTGGCTCGCCAGGTACGTTTGTTACTCTCGACCAAAGGGATGGCTCTCTTTGCCAATAACCACCGTAGCGGTAATGCTGCTTTTTATCAGGCAGAGCTGGAAAAGAATTTTCGTACTGTTACTGCCCTTACTCCACCTCTGGATTTCCCTGTTATGCCAGGACAATCAGAGCATGTTCGTATTTATTGGTGTGAGGTTTGATTTTTTCCAAAAGGGGTATCTTTTTTAATTCTTTTGAAATCAATAGGGGGTGGTTTCTTGCCATTGCCCAGGAGAGGAGGAGGGGGTGGTTATTGGAGCGTCGTTCAGAAAATTCCGTAGCACCTCTTTGGGGAACGGAGAAAAACACGTACCGATTTTCAGCAGCGAAGCGCGTGATAAGTGTTTTTCGCAGTTCGCCTAAGAGATCAAGGACATTTTATGTCAAAGCGGAGATAACTACCCCCTCCTTCGGTGATTTGCCACTGAATCCCAAAATAGGTATAGGGGGTTAAGGTAAATACACCTTTTTTCAATTTTTCGTGCGCTATGATTTTTATTTTGGTCTACTACTAAGCAGGTTCGAGGTTTTATTTTTCCCCCAGTAGATATGAAAAGGATATCTTATGAAACGTCTTGTTTTTTCTCTGCTGTCATTGCTTGCTGGCCTGATATTGGTTTCGTGTGGTGCTGAAACAAATCAGAATGCCACTTCGTCTGATCTTGATATTCAGAGTATCTTCTATCTCCCTGCAGTGGTGGAGCGGGTGGATGGGAATATGGTCACTCTGCAGGTGAGTAAACCGGTTATTGATAATAAGGCTGATAAGCTGGCCTTGAAGCTGGCCCAGGCCATTATTGATAGCTCCTATCTCCTTGAGGGTAAGGAATCCACCCTTGGTGGAGAAAAAATTTTGGTGCAGCGGGTGGCAGAGGGTAAGGTGTTGGCTCGGGTGTTGGACGA
>JAOZSN010000018.1 GCA_029939635.1 Deltaproteobacteria bacterium | reverse complement strand
GTGAACTTCGAGGAGAAAAAAGGTCGTTTTGTTATATTCCTGCTACGGTCACTGAAGGGGATAACGAAAATAGTGCAACAATTGTCGATATTGCTCAATCAGGATGCAGCCTGATGGTCAGCAGGAAAAATAATAAGAGGTTGATGTCGTTTAAGGTTGGTGGTCAGGTCTCACTGATGTGTAAATTCCCGGGAGTGAAGGTACCCATAAAAATAACTGCAATTGTGAAGAATGTTCGCTCCAGCGGCTATGAGTCTTCAGTTGGCTTGCTTTTCCATGAAGATACAACGTCTGTTACCAAGAAAGTAATTAAGTGGTATCTTTCTACTGTCGAGCAATTTATCCCGGATAATGAAATAGATAAAACAACCGTTGTTTTGTAAATTTTCTTATTCTTTTCCTGTCGTGTGCTTAAACAAAGTCTGGTGTAACCACCTTTTGTTGATGTTTGAGCCATCTTTGTTTTGTTAACATAATGACCTCTCAAGAAATATCTTTGCCCTGTGCGGCAGAAAAGCTTATTCCCCATCGCCAGGCCATGTGCCTTATTGATTGTCTGCTGGAGCGTGATCGTGTTCAGTTGAGTGGTCGTGTTGAGGCGAGATTGGCAGCTGGGTCCATGTTTCTTGTTGAAGAACATGGGTTGCTGGGTGAGTATCTCATTGAGCTGGCTGCCCAGTCCATGGCTGCTATCAATGGTTATGATGGTTTGTGTGATGGTGCAAATGCCAAGGTTGGTTTTCTGGCTGGGGTGGATTCTTGGCAATGCCTGGCCTTGCCAGAGGTTGAAACTCTGATAACCATTGATCTGCAGCAGACTTTTGAGTTCGGTGCCATCAAGATTATTCAGGCCACCCTTTCCCAGCAGGGAGATGTGTTGGCCCTGGGAGAGCTCAAGGTGTGGGAGGGTGATGAATTCCCTAGTTAATACAATGGTATTCGTGCTGCGTTTTTTGTTTCCTGGCCTGCTTTTTATCCTTGTGAACCAGCCAGTCTCAGCCGATGAACTGGCTGATTTTATCAGCGCCATTGAAGAAAAATCAGCCACTATTTCTTCCTTCTCCTGCCCCTTTGTCCAGGAACGCCATCTTTTCTTGTTTAATCAGGTGGTAATCTTTAAGGGAGAGCTGGCCATTAGTCGGCCCGATAAGCTGCGTTGGGCCTTTGTTGATCCTGTCCCTTCGGTGCTGCTCTTTAATGGTCGTGATGGCAGGCGCTGCAATGACCAGGTGGCAGCGGTTGACTTTAACCTGGATACCGATCCGGTTATGGCCATGGTGGCCCAGCAGCTCTGGACCTGGTTGGATGGACGTTACGCCAAATTTGCGGATCTCTATGAACTGGCCCTGCAGGACAAGTCAACCCTGCTAGTGACCCCTAAAGATGCTGATATGGCCCAGTTTATTGCCCGGGTGGTCATCAGCTTTGATGTTACTACCTTGCAACCGGCAAAGGTGGAGATCATTGAACCAGGGGGGGATATGACCCGTCTTCTCTTTGGCTCCTACCAGCTTGGTGCCCTTGATCCCCGTCTCTTCGAGGAGTGCGGCCGTCCATGATGGCTTCTACGCGGCTCCGTCTCTTTCCTGTTTTGCTCATTGTCCTGCTGGGGCTCTTCTCCTTAAAATGGCTGACCATTGATGATAATGCCCTTGATTTGCTTCCTGGTGAGGCTGTGCAGGGTGATTTTCGCCTTTTGCAGCGTTTGGGGGTGGTGGATCGAGTCTTTCTCACCTTGACGGTGAAGGATGAGGATTTGAGTGGTGCGCAACGGCTTGCTGTTTTACAGAAGAGCGCGACTCAGGTGGGGGCAGCCTTGAGCGACAGTGGCGCCTTCTCCGAGGTGATTTTTCGACTACCCCACGGTTATGAGTTTGGTGCCTACCGAGCAATCCAGCCCCATGTCCCTGCCATTCTTGATGGGGCTGATCTTGTCTCCCTGGCCCATCTCACCAGTGAGGCAGGCATGGCAGAGCGTCTGTCCGCTGATTTTAGCATGCTCAATAGCCTGGCTGGTATTGCTGTAAAAAAACAAATACAGCAGGACCCTCTGGGTATAACAACCTTGGCCCTGGGCAAACTGCACCATCTCAAGGCTGAATATGCCATGGTGGTGCTGGATGGCTTTTTCATCAGTGAGGATCGACGCAGCTGCCTGCTCATGGCCGAGAGTCGTACATCTTTGACCGATGCCAGCTCTGCCCAACAGGTGGAGAAGGTGGTGCAGAGTGCCTTGAGCCTGTTGGCAGGCGAGGTGGAAGGCCGGGTCATTGGCTCTCTGCCCCATACCCTGGCCAATGCCCGTTCCATTCAGCATGATTTAAAGGTGTTGCTACCCATAGCCTCGTTCTTATTGCTTGTTCTGCTGCTCGTGACCTTGCGTGATTGGCGGGCCTTTCTTGTTCTGGCTATTCCTTTTCTGGCTGCGCCCTTTGCCATTGGTCTGGTCAACCTGGTCTTTGGCCGCATTAGCGCCCTGGCCTTAGGTTTTGGGATTGTCCTGCTGGGTATTGCGGTGGATTTCAGCGTTCATATCTATCTGGCCCTCAGGCGGCAGGAAGATCCTACTGCCCTAGTGTTGGCTGGGCTGCGGCAACCATTATTGCTGGCCACTCTGACCACCTCCGGTGTTTTTACGGTACTTTTTTTCTCCCATGTTGCCTCCCATCGCCAGATGGCCTTGTTGGCGCTGGTGGGGGTGGTGTTGGCTGTATGTCTGTCGTGGCTCATTATTCCCCTGATTCGTCCTTGCCACCAGTCATCTACTTTTCCTGGCTGGATTTTGCACCCCCATGCGAGGAAGGGGTGGCTGATTTTGTTTGTCTGGCTGCTGCTTCTTGTGGCAGGGGCTATGAGCTGGCCTAGATTGCATTATAATGGCGATATGCGTGTTCTTGATGTCTCTGATTCCGCAGTTATGGCTGATGAGGCTCATTTTCATCGAACCTGGGGTGCGCCGGGGGATCAGGCTTTTGTGGTGGCCAGCGATCCATCTCTGGCTCTGGCTCTAGATAGAAATTCTGCAGTCTACGATTTTCTGCAGAGCCATGGTGTGCAACGTGTGCAGTCATTGGCCCCTTTACTGCCTGGTCCCATTGTTCAGCAGTCCCATATTGAGGCCTGGCAGCAGTTTTGGGCCCAGCGTCCTGACTTTCAAAGTCGTTTTGCCATGAGTGCTGAGAGGCAGGGTTTTAATGCCAGGGGTTTTCAGCCTTTTTATGACTGGCTGCAGCAGCCTGTCTCTCCCTTTAATGCCGATAATCTTCTGGATGGGCCCCTGGCTGAATTGAGTCGAACCTTAATTCGTTCGCCCATTACAGGTGGGGATGGCTTGGATAGCAATTTTTTGGTGGTCAGTAATGTCACCATGGAAAAAGGTTTCTATGATTCGTTGTTACAGTTTGCTGCCCTGCATGACGGGGTACATCTGCTCACCAATCAAAAATGGCGTCAGCAGGTGGAGCAGCTCTTGCGCCAGGATATTATGACCCTCTCTCTGGCGGCTGGTGTGATTATTGTCCTCATAGTCGGCTTTGCCCTGCGGCGTGTGCGTCTAGTGCTGGGTGCCTTGGCTCCGGTGGGTTCGGCTCTGGCTGCCATGGCTCTCTATAGCATGGTCAGTAATGGTGAGTTGAATATGATGCATCTTCTCATGGGCATCATGGTCATCGGTCTCAGTGTTGATTACGGCATCTTCATAGTGTGCCGCGGTACGGAAACCGCCGCCATGCAGGCTATTACCATCTGTGCCTGTAGTTCGTTGATTGGTTTTGGGGTGTTGGCCTTTGCCACTCATCCCGCTCTCCAAGCCTTGGGGATTACCGTTTTGGTGGGTATTGGTGCCGCCTGGCCCACAGCCCTGTTGGTTACCCCGGTATTGGCAGGGAAAACAGCATGAGGCTTTTTGGGGTTTTTCTTTGTGTTCTGCTGCTGGCTGGTTGTAGTTTGCCCCTACGGCCTGTGGAGATTAACAGTGAACAGCACGAGTCACAGCTCTATCATATCAAGCTCAGTCGTTGGTCTGAGCCACGTTTTTCTGGTCTGCTGGCTCTGCAGGCCTCAGCTGAAGGCCTCCATTATGCCCTTCTTGATGCTACTGGTGTTACCCTGCTCTCGGCTCGGGTGAGTGCTGCAGGGGAGCATCATCTCCTGCAGGCCTATGGGCCATTTCAGCAGTCATCCCTGCCTGAGGTTCTTTCCCATGCTTTATTTCGCATTGTTCAGGCCGAGCCCAACCAACTGCCATGCGCGACAAATTGGCTGGTTCGTTTCTGTCAGCGCCAGAAAGATGGCTATTTTAGCAAAAAAGCAAGTACAGGACTTGCAACAATGTGGCAGGTGGAATATGACCAAGAGCAGTGGACTACGGCGAGCTATAGCAGCCCCTGGATTGGCTTTGCTTTGCAGCTAACTGCCAGGAAGACGGTAAACTTGAATTAGTACTTTTTTAATGCCTATGACCAGTCAATCATTAACAGATGATCTTCACCATTCTCTCCTGTCGTGGCAGTCTGAAGAGACGGCAACGGGGATCAAATTTTCAGGGAGCTATCGTTTCAGTGCTGATTTTCTGGCCTTTAGGGGGCATTTTCCTGAGCAGCCTGTGCTGCCTGCCATTGTGCAGCTGGCTGCAGTGCGACAGCTTGCCGAGCGTAGTCTGAATAAAAAATTATTGACCAGTGGCTGTGAACGCATCAAATTTCGTGGTGTGGTTGGGGCTGAGCAGGTGCTGGATATTATGGGCACACTGATCAAGGAAGATAAGGGCTGGCAGGTGCAGTTTAATCTCAGGCACGATACAAATAAAATTGCTGATGGCAGCTTGATGGTCCAGGAAGCGTAATGGGTTTTCCGCGTTTCTATTTTAAAGAAGAAGAGGGGCCAACGCCTCTTGTGGCAACATGTCCGCGTCGTGTTCGGTTTGAGGAAGTTGATGCCTTAGGCATGGTGTGGCATGGCCGCTATCCCAGCTATTTTGAGGATGGCCGTATCGTCTTTGGTGATAGCTTTGGCTTGCAGTATCTCGGCTTTCGGGAGCATAATATCATGGCCCCCATCGTCCAGATGCATTTTGATTACCAGGCGCCCCTACGCTTTGATGAGACCATAACCATCACCACCACCCTGCACTGGTCTGAGGCCTTGCGTCTCAATTTTTCCTATGAGATCACGGGCCCAGACGGAGCTTTGGCTGCCAGTGGCTATACGGTGCAGCTCTTTACTGATGCGCAGGGTGTCATGCTGCTGGTAGCACCGCCGTGGATTGCGGATTTTCGTAAACGTTGGCAGCAAGGGGAGATGCCCTTATGACCATTATTGCCTGTGCTGGCCAGATATGCACAGCCCTAGGAGATCGGGATCAAACCTGGCAGGCCCTCTGCGCTGGGCGCTCTGGTCTGCAGAGTGTCCATCTTGATAATTTTCCAGCGGCCTGGCCGGTGGCAGCCTGTGCTGTGGATGGGGATTTTGGCAGCAAGGCGCGCCTAGATGCCCTGCTTACTGATTTGCTTAATGATCTACCTGTCCTGCCCCCCAAGACCCTTGTCCTCTGTGCCACCACCAAGGCGGCACCAGATGAGTTGCTGGACAGCGCTGTTGAGCCTGCTGCCCAACCCTATCATCTTGCCGATCTGCTCAAAACACGCCTGGGCAAGGGGACAGAGGTGGAGACTATTTCCGCCGCCTGTGCCTCTGGTACTTTGGCCATTATTCAGGGTGCTATGCGCCTTGAGGCTGGAGAGTGTGAGGCGGTATTGGTTATTGGTGTTGACCTTATCAGCCGTTTTGTGTTGGCTGGCTTTGCCAGTTTACAGGCCCTTTCTAGCACGGGCTGTCGGCCCTTTGCTGATAGTCGTGATGGCTTGTCCTTGGGGGAAGGTGCTGGTTGGGTGTTATTGGCTGGTGAGGATGTGGCCAAGGATCATGGCTTTTCTGCCCAGGCCAGGCTCAGTGGTTGGGGTACGGCTTGTGATGCTACTCATATCACCGCACCCTGTCGCCATGCCTCAGGCTTGATAGCGACCCTGCAGCAATGTACCCAGCAGGGAGAATTAGCAGTGGGAGCAATCAATGCCCACGGTACTGGTACTATTTATAACGATGCCATGGAACTTACCGCCTTTGCTCAGCTCTGGTCCGACCCACTGCCTGTCCATTCGGTCAAAGGGGCCATTGGTCATTGTCTGGGTGGGGCAGGGGTTATTGAGGCGGTCATTGCCCTGGATAGTCTGCGCCACGGCTGCATCCCGCCCACTATTGGTTTTGACGGCGCTGCCCAGTGCCCGGTGACTATTTCTGGCAACAGCTGTCAACAGCTGCTTTCTCCAGCCATTATTACCTGTAACTCTGGCTTTGGCGGAATTAATGCCGCCATTTTGTTTGAAAAATGAAAATTCTCCTGGTCAATCCTCCTAACAGTGGTCGCTCTATTCCTGAAGAGGAGTATGGTATTGATTCCATTAAGTCCATCTTTCGTGGTGAGCCTTTAGCCCTGGAGGTTTTGGCTGGCAACCTGCGTGATCATGAGGTGATGATTCTTGATCTGAAGGTAGAACCAGATGCCTTAGTTGCCTCCCTGGCTGCCTTTGCTCCAGATATTGTTGGCCTTACCGGCATGACATGTGAGGCCAACGCCATGGTGGCCCAGGCCAAAGTGATCAAGGCCAATTGTCAGGCCCTGGTGGTGGTGGGAGGTATCCATGCCAGCAATGACCCAGATTTTTTTCACCAGCCAGCCATTGATTATATCGCCATTGGTCTGGGTAAGGCCAGTCTGCGTCAGTTGGTCTTAGCCCTGGAGCAGGGGGGCGACACCTCTATTATTCCGGGTATCTGTAAGGTAGGATCAGGGAGCACGGCCAATTATACTCCCCGTCAATTTTCCATGGCAGATCTGGTGGATGATGTGCCACCGGCCTACGAGTTGGTGCAGCGCTATCGCCAGCATTATATTCTTACCTCCCTGCAGCTAGATATGGGCTTTGTCGCCACAGCCTTTGGTTGTCCCTTTCGCTGTCATTTCTGTTGCATTAAGGGTCTTACTGATGGTCGTTATTTGGCCCATTCCATTGCCACCGTGCTGCGCGATATCTCCTTGCTGCCCGACGTGCCGATTATCAGGCTCCTTGATGCCAATACCTTTGCCAATGTTGAACATGCCACAAAATTAGCAACAGCCTTAAAAGAGGCAAATCTTGGTAAACAATTCCTGGCCGATGTTCGTTCCGATACAGTGGTTAAACACCCGGAACTGATGACTCTGTGGAAGGAGGCGGGTCTGCGTGCTGTGATTGTTGGTTTTGAAGAGATAGATGATTCCTCTCTGTCTGCCATGAATAAAGCCAACTCCGTGGCCGTCAACAGTGAGGCCATTACAATCCTCCATGACATTGGTATCACCATTATTGGGGATTTTATTATCTCTCCGTCCTATAATCATAGTGATTTTGATCGCCTGGAGAGGTATATTACTGAACACCAGGTAGACCTACCCATGATTACCGTGTTAACTCCCTTGCCGGGCACACCGTTATTTGACGATATGCAGGCAGAGATCTCTATCGATGATCTGGATTATTACACCTTAACCAATGCTGTGACTCCAACGGTTATGGCAGGAAAAGAATTTTATCAACGCTATGCCGCGCTCCTCAAAATGAGCCATAGCGGCGCCAGTTTATAACGAATGAATACCAAAGTTTATATCTCTGATATCAGCAGTTTTCTGCCCAATGATCCTGTCTCCAATGATGAGATGGAAGGGGTGTTGGGTATGGTGGGGAATCTGCCCTCCCGTACCCGTAAGATCATCCTCCGTAATAATGGTATAAAGCAGCGCTATTATGCCCTTGACCCAGTCAGCGGGGTAATTACCCATAGCAATGCTCAGTTAACGGCTGAGGCTATTCAAGGGCTCAGTTCCTCGGCTGGATTTGTCATGGACGATCTTGATTTGCTTTGCTGCGGTACCTCGTCGCCGGATCAGTTCATGCCCAGCCATGGCTCCATGGTGCATGGTGAACTCGGTTGTCCTGCCCTAGAGGTTGCCACCACATCTGGTATCTGTCTCTCTGGTATTTCTGCTTTAAAATATGTGGTAATGGCTGTTGCCAGCGGTATGGCCCAAAAAGGGGTTGCTACTGGTTCAGAGCAGGCCTCCACTTTTATGAGTTCTGCCATCTGTGCGGCCAGTGGTCGTGATCGGGCTGCAGAACTGGAAAAAAAGCCGATCCTTAGCTTTGAAGCAGATTTTTTGCGCTGGATGCTCTCTGATGGCGCTGGTGCTTGTTTTGTTACGGCTGAGAAGCCCGTTGATCAATTGGCCCTGCAGGTGGATTGGATTGAGATGACCAGCCATGCCCATCGTTTTGAGCCATGTATGTATGCTGGTTGTGTGAAGAAAGAGGATGGCAGTCTGCAGGGCTGGCGAAGCTTTGACTCACTAGAGGCTGCGGTGGCCGCCGAGGCCTTTCCGGTAAAGCAGGATGCCAAGCTGTTGAATAAGGATATTGTACCCTTCTTGACCAAGGACGCCTTTGGCCCCCTTGTCCCTAAGTATGATCTGCATCCAGACAAGATCGACTGGTTTCTGCCCCATTACTCCTCTGCTTATTTTCGTGAGAGGGTGGCTGAAGGCTTTGAAGACATTGGTTTTGGTATTGATATGGAGCGCTGGTTCACCAATCTAAGCAGCACAGGCAATACTGGGTCTGCCTCTATCTATATTATGCTGGAAGAGTTACTTCATTCTGGAAAATTAGAGAAGGGCGAGACTCTGCTCTGCATGATTCCTGAAAGCGGCCGATTTTCCTGTGGATATATGCAGCTGACAGTGGTCTAGTTTCAGGGGTCAGGGGTCAGGGGTCTTGAAGGTGTTTTCTGGACGTCGAACATTGAACATTCAACGTTGAACATCGAATGCGGAAGCGCTGCGCTCGCATATTAAAAAAGTTAAAGTATCTTATTCAATGTTCGATGTTGGGCGTTCGATGTTCGACGTTCAGTTTGTTTTTTTAGCTTTTTATACAAAAGGCATGGGCCTCGCTGATGCGTTGGCTGATGTATTTCTGGAGCTCGTCATCGTGGCTGTCATAGTCAAAGCAGGTGGCATCTTCGCCCAGTAATCCACCGGGCACAAAATCTCCCCGCTCAGCAGAATCGGTAATCATATCTCCGTAGAAACAGATGGACAGCCAGCGATTTGCTGGGTCATCATCAATGATATCCACCATGGTAAAAAGTTTGTCCTCTTCTCCTTGGCCACCAGCAATAGAGCCGCGCAGGGAATAGGTGATGCCAGGGCGGCCATGGAAAGATATAGTGGTGTCTGCCATACTCTCTAGGAGCTCTTTACAGGCCAGAAAGGTGTTCTTGGTTCCCTGGCTGTCATCGTTCCAGGCGTTGAGAAGTTCTGTTACGGCCTGTTGTTCATCTGCGGAGGTATACATGGTGTTTCCTTATACTTATTTTTGATTGGCCTTGACGAAGTCGGTGAGGCTGGTCAGGGTATCGAGGACCTTGCGACTGGTTTCTTCTGAGTCTATGCGGACTTTGTACTTTTTTTGTAGGGTGACCACCAGCTCCACCGCATCCAGGGAGTCGATGCCCAGTTGGGAATCTGGGCCGATGAGGTCTTGGGTCATGTCAAATTCAGCCAACTCTGGTTTGGGGATATTACAGGTGGAACAGATCAGGGTGAGCAGGTCATCTTCAAGTTGTGCCATAATATGTGGTTCCTCAGGGGGAAGTCCTATTTTGAGAAGCAGCGTATCAATAAATAAGTATTATCTTGAACCGTAAACCGGAAACGGTAAACCGTAAACTCTTAATTCATTTCTCTTTTACTGAAGTAGAGCCAGGCAATGGTGGCTGTCACTAGGGCAAAGGCCATGAGCAGGCACGCATTTGGCACTATATCTTGAATCGTACCGTGACGCACGAAAATGGTGAGCAGGCCATCAAGGGCCCAGCCTAAGGGGGAAATCTTGCTTAAACTTTGCATGGCCGAGGGCATGGCATGTACCGGGGCCATGACACCACCGATGGCAGCGGCCATGACTACCGAGATGGCCCCGAACATGGAGGCCTGGTCATAGGTACGGGTAACGGCTCCCAGTAGGATGCCATAGCCAGCTGCTGCAGAAATAGCGGCACAAATCATCAGGGCTATGGCTCCATACTGATTGCCTGGCATAAAGGCGGGCAGGCCGAAGAGGGGCAGGATATAGGTGCCGATGGCCCAGATAAACAGGCATTGCCCTAAACAGACAATGGCATAGGCTACTACCTTGCCCAGGAGAAGAATGGCCAGGGGGGAAGGCATGACCAGTAAGCGCTGCATGGTACCGGTGGTACGTTCAAAGATGAGGGAGGCTGAGAGGGGTACCACGATGAAAAAAATGCCAAACAGGGTCCAGGCCGGGACATTTTGTTGCACAGCACTGGGGATGGTCTCTTGGGTCTGATTAATTTCATCTACCTTGAGAAAGCGTGTAGTGGAGAGTTCCTCTAATGTGCTGTCCGAGCTGATGGGGGAAAAATCGCCCATACTGAGTAACTCTTCCTGCAGCACCTTCATGGTTTCTTGAAATTCCAAGGATAGGGCCAGCAGGTCAACGGTGGTGAGGATAGTGGAACGAAAGGCACCAATGGCGGTTGGGTTAAAGATCAGTTCAATCCTTCCCTGTGCAGCGGTTTGCTCTTCTGTGGTGTTCTGGCCCGCCATCACCCGGCTCACGGTGCTTTCTGCGTGCTGGTGCAGAGCCTGGGATGTCCCAGCCTTGATAAAAATAGCAACCTGGTAGGTGCCGTTTTGCACCTCTTGGCGGACTGTTTCACTGTCTTGGCGGATAATGAGATGCAGGGCTTGAGATTGGGCAAGTTTTTCGCTGATCGCTTGGGGCAGGGGCCCATGGTCTTCATCCACCAGGATGATATCACTGCTGCTATCACCAATCTTTGCCATGATATTATTTTGCACTAGGGTGATAATGAGTACCAGGGCAGCAGGCATGAAAAAGAGGATGAGCAGACCCACAGGATCACGGGAGAGAAGGCGAAGTTCTTTACTGATGGCAGCGAAAAAAGCAGTGATATTGGTCATCCCTCTCTAAGCTCCCGGCCGGTGAGCTTGATGAACAACTCACCTAAATTTCGGCATTGATGCTGATTGATAAGCTGTTGGGGTTGGCCATTGGTTATGGTGTAGCCATTATCAAGGATAATGACCGTGTCGCAGAGCTGTTCGATCTCCTCCATATAATGGCTGGTGTAGATGAGCCCGGTGCCTGCTAATGCCAGATCCTGCAGGGAATCGAGAATGACCTGGCGAGACTGGGCATCGATGCCCACCGTGGGTTCATCGAGTAGAAGAAGTTGGGGCTGGTGAAGGAGGGCCACAGCCATGTTGAGGCGCCGTTTCATACCCCCAGAATAGGTACTGACCCGGCGATCGGCCATTTTTTCAAGGCGGCTGAAGGCCAGACAGTTGGCAACCCGTTCGTGCCGTTTGCTTCCGTGTAGACCATAGAGGCTGGCAAAGTAGGCGAGATTTTCGCGACCGCTTAGTTTGAGATAGAGGGCGATATCCTGGGGGA
Organism: Deltaproteobacteria bacterium; assembly: GCA_029939635.1. Classification (GTDB taxonomy): domain Bacteria; phylum Desulfobacterota; class Desulfobulbia; order Desulfobulbales; family SURF-16; genus JAOZSN01. Next base: position 14,154 of record JAOZSN010000018.1, on the reverse strand, counting down.
TAAAGCCAATTTTGTGGCGTGCCAGGCGAATATTATCGTAATAGCTGATGCCCCCGAGGCTGAGCGTACCGGTGCTGGGCTGCCGTAAAGTGCTAAGCAAAGAGATTGCGGTGGTCTTGCCTGCCCCGTTAGGGCCAAGGAGACCGAGGGTTTGGCCAGGGGCAAGGCTGAAAGTTAAGCCACTAAGAGCTGGTTGGTCAGCGCCTGCATAGTGTAGTCCCAGGTTATCTACGGTTAATAATTGGTTCACAGGCAAGGGTATAAAAAAAGTTGGTGTGGTAGTCTTTGGTAAAGAAACAACTATACTTTGATCCATCAGCAATGGCATGGTAATTTTTTCAAATGGTGCGTTACTCAATTCTTTATGATATTATTATCTTTTATCTTTTTAAGCCACAACCTTCAACCTACCCTTTATCTTCACGAGATATTCATGATACCTTTCTTTCTCCGCCAGATTAGTTTCCTTCTCTTTTCCCTTTTTCTTTTCAGTCCAACGCCACTTCTTGCCGATGGGAGTCAGGCTCCTGATTATGCGGCCAAGACAGGGTTGGTGGCAGGGCAGCGCTATTATCTTGGGCATAATATCCATGCCGATCAGACCAGGCATAAAATCTCGTCAGCCAATTTTCTTTTACGTGGTGGTCTGATAAGTTGGGGGACACCAGTGAAGATAACCTTCATCGGTCGTAATTATCTCACCTTCAGTGATTTGGAGACCAAGCAGGAGTATCGCTATGTCTTTCATGGACGGACGATTAAGGCCAAGAAGTTAAAGTTTCATTTAGGTCATGTGTTTGTCAAGGATTTGGGTCAGGTTAAGGCTCGCTACGCGGTGCTTTCTGAGAAGGATAAAGATGGTATTTACGAGGGTGTTGTCAAACTGGGCATGAGTAAGGCCGGGATTCTCATGGCCTTGGGCTATCCTCCCGAGTATGTCATTGCTAATCCGCTTAAGGCTAAAGAGTGGATCTACTGGCGTAATCGTATCCAGAAGACCTATATTACCTTTAATCGTCAGGGCCGAGTGGCTCATATTAAGTAATAAATGGGGGAGCGTGTGAAACGAATTGCACTGTTTTTTTTAATGATGTTGTTCTTGTTGCCAGCCTTTGCTCTTGCAGCTGAAGGTGATATTTCGGTGGAGACGGAAGGGTATGGTTCGTCGCGTCGGGATGCAATTTTGGATGCCAAGCGCAATGCTGTGGCTGAAGGGATTGGTACGATCCTCGCCTCAGAGACCGAGGTTCGTAATTTTGCCATGCAAAAGGATATGGTCATCACTAAGACCATTGGCTCGGTGAAAAAATATAAAGTTTTAGAGCAACAGCAACAACCTGATAATGTCTTTTTTGTGAAGATTCAGGCAACTGTCTCTACCGCTTCTATCAAGGCAGATTTAATGGCCTTAAAGATCTTGCTGGAATCCATGGATCGTCCCCGGATGATGGTTATGATCCAAGAAGAGAGTGGTCGTCAGGCTGAGACTGCTATCACTGATTATCTTACCAGTAAAGAATTTGAACTGGTAGATGCCTCCATGGTTGCTGCCTTGATGAATAAGGAAGAGGATTTGGTGCTGAAGGCCACCAAGGGTGATCCGGTTGCTGCTGCCCGGCTTGGTGCGGAAAATGGCGCTGAATATGTTTTGGTGGGGAGTGTTAGGACCAGTTCAGTGGCCAATGCCATTCTTGCTGATAGTGGTATGGTTTCAGGCCAGGCCTCCCTTACTGTTAAGGTGATTAATTGTTCCACTGGCAGGGTCATTGCCTCCAAGTCTGCCACCAGTGCTGTGCCTCATATATCGCCTGAAGTGGCCATGGATAAGGCCATTGCCAAGGCCTCAGCCAAGTTGATGGATAAAAAATTGTTTGAAAGAATAGTCTCATCCTTTCAGGATATGGTTAATAATGGTATTGCACTTACGGTATTGGTTAAAAACGTTGGTAATTTTCAGGCCCAGAAGGCTGTTCGGAAAGAGCTTGGCAATTTGGATGTTGTTTCAGTACAGAAACGCAGCTTTGGTAATGGCCAGCTTAAATTAAATGTCGTCTTTAAAGGCAATAGTGACACCTTTTGCGAGGCGGCTGACGGGCGCGTGGCCCAGGGCAAAAAGATGATGGTCACGGATTGTTCTGGTAATAATGTTGTTATCGTTCTTCAGTAACGGGGTTACGGGTATGGGGTTAAAACAGGTGTGGGGCTGTAGGGTATTGGTGGCAATGTGGGCAATTATGTTTTGTTTTCTTGCTGTTTCTTCGGCTCAGGCAGATTTTAAAAAGACAAAGATCGCGGTTCTTGATTTTAGCCTGCAGGGGCAGGGCTACGAAACCACTGATATGGGTGCCATTGTTGCTGAGTGGTTCATTACTGCCCTGGTAAAGGAGGGTCGTTTTGATGTTGTGGAGCGAGCCTTGTTGCAGAAAATTGTTGCCGAGCAAAAACTTGGTATCACCGGAGTCGTTGATGAGTCCAGTGCGGCCCAGCTTGGCCGGGTACTGGGTGTTAAAATTATCATCTCCGGTTCTGTCTTGAAATTACAGAATGTCCTGGAGGTCAATGCCCGTATCATTGATGTGGAGACCGGCTCTATTATTGCTGCTGAGAATGTCAAGAGTTCTTCCTCCACCAGTCTGCAGAGTCTTATTGTGCAGATGTCGCAGATTATCATTAAGAATTTCCCCTTGGAAGGCTATATAGTCAAGCGTTCTGGTAAGAATGTTACCATTGATCTTGGCAGATTGGCGGGCGTTCGTGAGGGTATGGAGTTTATTACCTTTAAAGAGGGTAATATTATTAAGCATCCTCGGACTGGTGAGGTGCTTGATGTGGAGCAGATTAAGACCGGGAAAATAAAAATTTCCTCGGTGCGTGGTAAGATTTCCACAGCGGTGATTAGCAAGGAGGAGAAGGGCAGTAAAATAAAGTATGGCCAGCTGGTCAAGAGTGTGGCTGGTGAATTGAAACCACCAGCCAAACAGGCTTATCATGTGGCTGAGTCCTACACCCAGCCCTATGTGGCTCCTTCGCGCTCATCGCGTCGGAAGGCAAAGAACGATCCCAATGTTTTGTTAGGTAAGCTGAAGACCGAAAACATGAGGGATAAGGTGTATGTGGCCAAGGTTGTCAGTCGTCACGGCAGTATTCCTGTGGTGTTTGATGCCATTGAGCAGGTATTGTTAAAGGGCTATGCCACTAAAACCCGTAACAAGAACCATGTTGATGCCATGGCCTGGCTCTGTAAGGCGCTGGGAGCTAGTGGCAAGGCTAAATATAAGGGAACGTTGACCACAGTGTCTAGGAAGGCTCCTTCCCGGAAGTTACGAGGCTATGCCAAAAAGGCGCTTAATTCCATGTAGAGCATGCAGGGTGGAGTACGTAAATTTTGTTTGGGCCAATGTCATTAATGGCATTGGCTTTTTTTGTGAGGGAGAGGGGGACCTTTTTCTGGACAGACACTATTTAGGGGTGAAGAGCTGGCATTCCATGCCTGAACTTTGTTTCGCCACCAGAGATGGTAGCTGTTTTGATTTAAAGCCCATGGCCTGGCACCCATAGGGGTGATCCTGTTGGTGGGTGATGAAAAAATGGCGACATTTAAAGCAGTTGGGGCGTGTGCTGCTCATTGATTATCCTGTTGCAGGGCGTAGAGTTCCAGTCCCTTGAGGAGGACAAAACGCCCTAATGGAATAGTTTCTGCAGGTATTGAATTAACAAAGAGTGGGTTGGCACATAGGCCACCTGAGAGGTATATCTTGGCGGGTGAGCCAGCAAAGCGAAAGGCATTAATGGCAATACCTTTGACAAAACGGGCAACGGCCTCTGCCTCACTGGCACCGTTGGTGATAGCATCAAAGATGTGACTCATGCCCAGCACACCACAGATAACGTTGAAGGTGCGGTGGGGTACGGCAAGAGTGCTATAATCAATATCGTAATAATGGCCAAGTAACTCAATGGTAAATCCCATGGAGGCACCACATTCAGCATTCCAGCCCATATCAGCAATTTTGCCATTTTCATATCTGACAAATTTAATATCCCGACTACCGCAATCAAGTAGGACATAGTTCTTGTCAGTAATCAATGCCTCGCCACCTCGGGCCAGGGCAGTTAACTCATTAACATAGTGATGGCAGTAGCGTTTACCATTATGGCCGGTGCCAATATCAACCTGTTGATGGGCTGGGCGCTCCTTGCTGGCCATGATGCGTGGCTCAGTTTCGGCCAAAGACATGTCCAGAACTTTGGTATATGTGGTGCCAAAATCAGCAAGGATCAAGGGAGACACCTGATAGTTCGAGAAAGGCCTGGATCTTGGCCTGCACTGAATTGCCGGCAGTGACGTCAGCATCTAGAAAGAGACTGCGTGGATGACGACTGGCCAGATGCTTGGCCAAGGCAGTTTTGGCGCAAAAGGCCTGGGCAAAAAATACCGTTGGTATGGTCGGGTTATAATGGAGCTCCAATGCCAGGTTGGCCGGGGTTTTGTTTTCCATACAACGAGCCCAGCCATAGACATGGGTGGTGGCTGGAAAACTGTCCAGCAGGGAGAAATCCCGGGGGGGGACACCCCAGAAACCAGCAGTGGGTTGGCATGATGTAGGTGCAGGGGCTGGGGTCGGGTCTTGGATGGAGGCTGTGATCTGGGACATTTTTTTCGACAGGGGTATCTCGGCGCGGCAGAGAGGAGTGCCAAAATTTTCGTCATCCATGTTGCGGGTGGTGATAACAGGAATAGACAGGGTATCTGACATGATGGTGGCCACATGTAAGGCACAGTCACATTTTCCTGGCCCCACATCCATGACAATGGCATCAAGCTTCATGTGCAGGCTATTAAGCAGCACGGTACGCAGGATGGCACAATATACCCGTGGCAGATACCCTATGGTTTCTTCCATGTTCTTATGGACCAAGGGTTCATCCAAGTCGTTGATGATGGCTTGGCGTTCATGCAGAATGGTAAAGGCCTGGAGGGGTGGGACACCGACAATGCCAATGTTTCCACCTAAGGGCAGATTGTGAATCAGTTTTTGATTATTCTTGTTTAAAAGGGCCATGGTTCAGCCACTCATTTCAATGATTTGTTTGGCCAGCAGATACCCGGCAAAGACAAGCAGGACACCTAGGATATTACTGGAGAGCAGATAGATAAGGGCTGTTTTGATGTCTCCCATTTTGAGTAGTTCGGCCTTTTCACGGGCAAAGGTGGAAAATGTGGTAAAGGAGCCAAAAAAACCAGTAAGCAGAAAGAGTCGGTATTCTGCGGCGACCTTATAATGCTCAAGGAGAGCGCCACAAAGGCCAATAAGAAAAGAACCAGCTAGGTTGACGGTCATGGTGCCCGCAGGAAAGGTTCCGCAGGAAAAGCGCTGCACATAAATATTTATCAAATGACGGCTGGTGGCACCGCCAGCACCACCAAGCATGATGGCTAATATTTCTTTTGTGGGAATCATTTTCGGGACAGTTTTAAGTTGTTCTGTGATTAAATCTGTTTTTCAGGTATTTTCTATCGGCAATGAATTTGTTTTTCAATGCCAAACTTAAAATACTCTTTTCTTAGTAAAAAAATGAATCCTCTTGTTCAACTCATTTCCATCAGCTGTCAGGCTCCAAGTCTACAGGATAATAGTGGTGATATAGACCGCCTGCGGCGAAAAGTCACTGAAAAATGTGGGAAAGCGGTACAGGTTCCCTTTTCCTCCATGGTCAGAGTGGCGCAGCGCTTTCGTGCTGCTGGTTTCAGTGGCTATGCTGTGCTTAATGATCTGCCCCAGGGCATGGAACTGGTTGATTTTTTGGAACACAAGCCCAACATATTGCCTGTATTGGCCTTGGATTTGGGAACCACCCATCTTGAGGCATCCCTGCTTAATAGTAGCACTGGGGAGCAACTGGCTCGAAGGGATACCCCTAATGGCCAGATTAAATTTGGTACCGATATTCTCAGTCGTATCCATCATAGCTCAACTTCCCAGGGTCGTGCTGAATTGCAGCAGGCTGTTATTGGCTCTATTCATGATCTTGCCCAGGGATTGAGTGCCGAGGTAGGGTGTCTGGTGGCTGACATCAGGGCGATAGCGGTGTCTGGTAATACCACCATGGTGCACCTCTTCCTTGGCCTTGATCCTGCCTCTATCTGTCGAGAACCATATATTCCCTTGGTCAATTGGCTTGATCCGTGTAGCACTCGAGATATTGGTCTTGATTTTCATCCTGCTGCACCGGTGTGGATCTTTCCCAGTGTGGGTAGTTATTTTGGTGGGGATCTGATTGCTGGTATTATTGCCGCTGACCTTGATAGCCGTGATGGGCTGGCCCTGCTTATAGATGTAGGGACCAACGCTGAGGTGGTTTTGGGCAATAAAGAATGGCTCATTGCCTGTGCTGGTGCTGCTGGCCCAGCCCTGGAGGGTGGTATTGCCAGGATGGGTATGAGGGCCGGTCCTGGTGCCATTGAAAAGGTGCGAATCGACCCTGATAGTTATGCAATCGATTATGAGACCATTGGTGATGGCAAGCCACGGGGGCTCTGTGGCTCAGGTATTATTGATCTGGTCGCTGCCTTTTATTTATCCCAAATTATCGATATCCGTGGCAAATTTCAGCTGACACGCTGTCCTGATTATTTTGTGGAAACCATCGACGGCCCTGCCTTTATGTTGGTGGAGGCACAAGATGCCGATGGGGGTGAGGCTATCCTCTTTACCCAGGTTGACTTGGATGCCATGATGCGCTCCAAGGCTGCCATGTATTCAATTTTAACCACTCTCTTGGCCCAGGTAGATGTCTCTTTTGCTGATCTCGACAGGATTTTTGTGGCTGGTTCCTTTGGCAAGCATATTGATCCGCGCCAGGCCATTACCTTAGGTATGATGCCAGACCTGCCCCTTACGACTTTTCAGCCCATAGGTAACAGCTCTTTGGCTGGGGCCGAGGCGGTGCTGCTTGATGGTGAAAAACGCCAGCGTAGCCAGGAGTTGCCCGGAAAGATCACTTATCTTGAGCTTAACGTGAATCAGGAGTTTATGATTCGTTTTTCTGGCTGCCGTTTTATTCCCCATACTGATCCTTCTCTGTTTCCCTCGGTGCCTCAGTTTGCTGGTGAAAGCTAAAATTTATTTTCGTGTTGATACCTGGATGGGAGGAGCTGCCTTTTTCGGTTACGGACACCACTTTCCTTGTGCTTCCTAAGTTTACTGCAGAAAAACAACGATCACGCAGCGCTGCCGCTGAAATTTGGTACAATTTTTCTTTCGTTCACTAAGGATCGCTATGGAAACCGCTGAATACGCCGAGAAAGGAAGCTCCTCCCATCCTTCCTACCGAAAGAACTGGAACTTATTTTTTGGCAAACCCTGAAATTACATATTGGCACGGAAAAATACCAAGCGAGGCTATGTCTTTGCCGGCAAGCACTCTTTTTAAGTCCATTTTTATTTGCTATCTCCTCAGGACAACCCTATTATAATAACGGATTGAATTTGGTTGGTAGTCATGGTAGGAAAAATTATTAAGTATTTTGTGCTGTTCGTTTTTTGGGAAGTGTTTATGATCCAAGTCTGATAAGAGTCTTCAGCGGGGATGACTGTCAGGCTTGCTTGTGGGGGTGTATAATTGCAGCCTGGTTCGCATGATGATTGTGTTGAAGAGGATTCATCCTCCCAGCTGAAAAAGGTTCGTTGTGTCATACGTCGAGCCGGTGCCCGTTTTTTACGTCTCAAGATTGTCAGTAAGCTGCTCCTCGGCTTTTTACCTCTGGTTCTTCTTCTGGTTCTCTTTGCCGCCTTGGCCCTGAGCAGTCTCAATATTCTCCATACTTATAATGATTCCATTATTCACACGGACCTTCCCATTATTGAGTCATCTGAGAAGATGATTTCTGTACTATTGGATCAAGAGCATTATGCCAAACGCTATGTCCTGCTGCCATCTAAGGATGTTTTGCAGATGTTCCATGGCTGCACAGCCACCTTTAGAAGTCTGGTGAAGGGTTTATCTACCCTTCCTGACGACAGGGATCTCCCCCTGCAAGAGTTACGAGAATACTACCAGCAATACCTGCAATTTCTGGTGAATTCCTATGTTGCTGACCAAGTAACAGATGATCTGCCCATGGATAGCACTCACGTCGAGGCGCAACTCAAAGAGAGGCAAGACGCACTTATTGGTATAGTTTCTACTCTAAAAACTATTGCTCAGCAGGATCAATTGGCCAAGACCTCTATCTCTGCGGCCATGGGGCAGGTTGCCTTTCGCATTGCTGGTATTGTTTGTGGCGTTGGTTTGCTTCTTTCTTTGGCGGCTGCCTTTTTGGTGACCAATAATATTGCAACGACTATCAAGAAATTGGTGGTTGCCACTGAACGAATTGCTGCTGGCGATTTTGATTATCAACCAGATATTCACAATACCGATGAACTGGGGGATCTGGCACAATCCTTTGGTGAAATGAGTGTGCGGCTCAAGCATCTGGAGAAATCTTTCAAGGATGCCAGTCCCCTTACCGGTCTGCCTGGAGGGGTTGCCATTGATCATGTTCTTGAGAAAAGATTAGCCCAGCAAGGTGCCCCTGTTTCCTTTTGCATGTTTGATCTTGATAATTTCAAGGCCTATAATGATCGCTATGGCTACTCCCGTGGCAATAAGATGATTAAAGCCACAGCCACTATCATTCATAATGTGGTGGAGGAATTGGGTGAGCCGGGTGATTTTACCGGTCATATTGGCGGGGATGATTTTGTTGTGATCACAAATCATTATCGCTATAATGCAATATGTCGTGAGATTGTTAGCCGTTTTGATCAGGGGGTGAATGGTTTTTATGATCAGGAGGCGCAACGGCAAGGATTTATTGCTGGTAAAGATCGCCAAGGGAATGTCACACGTTTTCCCCTGGCAGGTCTTTCTGTTGCCGTTGTTACCAATGAAAATCGAAAGCTTGTCAGCTATATTCAGGTGGGAGAAATTGCTGCAGAACTCAAAAAACTTGCCAAAAAAAGAATGGGCAGTGCCATTGTTGTTGATCAACGTGTTTCTGTCTAAGTCCTCTTTTCGCCCTTGTCACTGTGTACCTTTTTTGTTGATGTTTTCTCTTCTCTTGGGAACTGGCTGCCAACAGCAAAAGACAACTGATTCAGAATCGCTTGTGCCTGCATCTGTAAAGGCGGTGCCGCAGGTTCCAAGTGAAACCCATGTTTTTCCTGCTGAGCAGGTATTACAGACCGCAGATTTTGCCCCCCTTATTGCGAACCTGCAGCAGAAGATTATGTCTGAACTTGATGAAAAGACCATGGCTATGGCCCATTTACACCTTGCCGCTTTGCAGATTGATGCCCGCAACCCTATGCTTGATTATGGTGAGGCCAATAAGAATTTGAACAAGGCCTTAATTTTGGCACCTTTTCTTTATAATTGGGCCGGTGTACGTGACTGGCTCTATATCATGGCTGACCAAGCTCGCTTGCAGCAGGATGTCGCCACTCTGAAGGTTTTGGTGCAAAAGGAAAAAAATGACAATTGTGCCCTGCATAGTGAGGTTAATGACTTGCAGACCACCCTGGAAAACTTAAAGAAACTTGATGTGTCCCTGGAGAAAAAACGACGGGCATATCAACCTTAGGTCAAAGTTTTTTTGCTTATCCTCTAGTCTTTTGTATGTATTCCTCACAAGCGAACACACAACGCTCGGTCAGTTATTTGACCGGGCGTTGTGTGTTTAGTTTATGGGAATATCAGGCATTGCGCTTATTTTGACACGTTTGAGGACAGAATGGTTGTCCTGTTCCTGACTGAAGGCAAGGTAGCCTTTAGTGCCATGGCCGCTGAGCTGGTTGACCTCTGCAGAGAAGAAGGCAAAGACGGTTTTTCTGAAAAAATGGTTACGGTTTGCTCGATCATAATGACCTGGTAACTCTTTGGGATAGATGGCAAACAGGCTATCACGATTTTTTTTAAGATCCATGCTCGGCAGATGGTCAGGGAGTTTTTTACGGCCACTGGCGAGCCAACAATATTGCATGATTTCTAAGATCAACGCGTTGTCTGGGCGAGTGCTTGCATGGTCTGCTAAAATCTGACTCATCAGATCCTGGGTGGCGGCTCGTTCAAAGAGACGGTGATTTACGCAACAAGGCATGAGTTCTTGGAAAAAGGTGAAGCCTTTTTCCTGGCGTCTGGCCAAATAGGTAAAGAAGGGTTTGAAAAAGTGGCTATTGTATAGTTTTTCAATACACTCCCCCAGCCAGTAAAGCTCTGCTAATTTTTCATGATCCAGCCAAGGCGAGGCCAGTAACTCGTAGGGAGGAGAGTGGCGATGGATGAGTTCTAACTCTTCACTCTTCCTTTGCAGAGGGGTGTCTGGCAGAATTTTTAATAGTCCCATCTGGATATAATGGGGCTGGGCTGCAAAGAGGTCGTTACAGCTATTGGCAAAGGTGGAGGCTGTCTCGTAAGGTAGGCCAAGGATGAGGTCGGCATGGATGTGGATATTTTGTGCGGCTGAGAGGCGCTTGATTGTCTCTATGGCCTGCTGCATATCAGTTTTTCTGTTTACCCCGGCTAAGGCTGCTGGTGTGGTTGATTGCAGGCCAATCTCAAATTGGAAGCGACCAGTGGGGACACGGGCCAGGAAGGTAAACATCTCTTCAGAAAAGCGGTCAGGGGAAATTTCAAAATGAAAGCAGGTATCACCGCCCAAGGTGAGCAGATAGTTCCAAATGGCCAAGGCCCGTTCTGGTATGGTATTGAATGTGCGATCAATAAAGCGAACGGTGTGAGGTTTGCTGGCCATGATGAGGGCTAGTTCCTCCTTTACTTGACTAAGCTCCAGATGGCGTACCCCTTTGCTGCTGGCAGAAAGGCAATAGGCACAGCCATAGGGGCATCCCCGAGATGACTCGTAATAGACATGGCGATGGGCCAGATAGCCGCTGAAATCCTCCTCTTGGTAGGGCATGCTAAAGGAGGGGTGTGCTTCCGCCTCATAATGCGGAGCCATTTTGTTTTGCTGGAGATCCGTGTAGAATTGCTGTGGTAGGCCTTCTACCTCGCCTAAAACCAGGGTGACGGGTGGCAGGGCATACTGTCTCGCCATGGCATCTGCCTCTGGCCCGCCTAAAATGATACGAGTGGTGGGACTGATACGGGCCACATCCATAACCAGTTGTGCTACCCTGTTACTGTTCCAGATGTAGACCGAAAAACAGATTACATCAGCACTGCCTGCGCTGATGCGGGCCAGGGTTTCAAAATAATTATCATTGATGGTGTATTGCCACAGGCTTATCTCTGCCTGCAGGTGACTGCTGAAGGCCTGACGCAGGTAAAAAAGGCTGAGGGTGGAATGGGTATAACGGCCATTAAGACCGATGAGTTTAATATTCATAGTTCCTGAAAGGGGGATAGGGAGCAGGGGAGTCGAAATGGTATGAATGGGTACCATATATTAGGCATCCTGTCTCCTTGCTCTTTCTTGCCCTGGCTGATATAGATTGCCCTAATTCTTGACATCATATACTCTTTATATGTACTATATGGTTTATTGTTATTTAGTATAACTTGTTGAAAGAGCGATGGAAAAATACTTAAGTGTTTGATTAATCGTTTCTTTATCTCCAGGCCTTTTTATATGATACATGCTTTTTTACAGAAGAGTGGAGCTAGCGTCCTCTACCACATCCAGGATTGGGGGCGAATGGGGCTTTTTCTTATCGCTGCTGGGCGGGGATGTTTTTCCCGGCCATTTCGCTTTCGGGAGATGGTGCGACAGGTTCGTCTTATTGGTCTCAACTCCCTGCCCCTTATAATCTTCATCGGTTTTTTTACTGGAATGGTTCTTGGTTTACAAGGCTACTATACCCTGCGGCGGGTTGGCTCTGAAAGTATTCTTGGCATGCTGGTGGCTTTGAGCCTTATCAAGGAACTAGGGCCAGTGCTCACCGCCCTTATGGTCACTGGTCGAGCTGGTTCTGCCATGTGTGCAGAGCTTGGCATTATGCGGCACTCTGAGCAGTTTGATGCCCTGGAGTGCATGGCCATTGATCCTTTTCGTTATCTTATCAGTCCAAAATTTCTTGCCACCCTAATTTCAGTACCATTGTTAACCCTGATTTTTAATGTCGTGGGCATATTTGGTGGCTATGTCAGTGGTGTTATTCTGCTTGAGGTCAATCCCGGTGCCTATATGAACGGTATTGTCAGTGGTGTGACAAGTGCTGATATTAATCTAGGTATTAAGAAATCCTACGCCTTTGCCTTGTTGGTTGTCTGGATCTGTGCTGGTCGCGGTTATTTTGTTCATGCCATTAAAAATGGTGGTTTTGGGGCAGAAGGGGTGAGCAGGGTTACCACCCAAGCCGTGGTCTATACATCCATCGCCATCTTGCTCTGGGATTATATGCTGACGGCGGTACTAATATGAATGCAGTTATTACCTTTGTCGATGTGGTGAAGCGTTTTGGCTCTCAGGTGGTGCTTGATAAGGTCAATGTTGAGTTTAGTCGTGGCAAGACCACGGTTATTGCCGGTGGTAGTGGCCAGGGGAAGTCAGTTTCCTTGAAGCTCATCCTTGGCCTGATGCAGCCTGACTCTGGGCAGATTCTTGTTGATGGGGTGGATATTTCTCGCCTTGGTCGTAAGAAACTCAATCAGGTGCGTTCTCAGTTTGGTGTACTTTTTCAGGGCGGAGCGTTGCTCGACTCTATGACGGTGTGGGAAAATGTGGCACTACCACTGACTGAGCGTACCACGTTTGCTCGGGATGAGGTAGAACGCCGGGTGGCCCAGGCCTTGGTCCAGTTTGATTTGGTTGGGCATGAGTTGAAGTTTCCTGCCCAGCTCAGTGGTGGTATGCAAAAACGTGTTGGTCTGGCTCGTGCCTTGATGCTGCAGCCTTCTATAATGCTTTTTGATGAGCCCACCACAGGTCTGGATCCGCAGATAACCATGGATATCTACCGACTTTTTTTTAAAACCCAAAAGGAGCTGGGCTATAGCTCTATTATCGTTAGCCATGATATTCCCAAGGTTTTTAATCTGGCAGATGAGGTGATTATTCTGAGTAATGGCTCCATGCTGAAATTTTATTCACCTGAGGATATTCAACACTCCACTGATCCTGAGGTCATGGAGTTTGCCTCTAAAACCATGGGACAGGTGTATCATAGTTCTGTGGAGATGATGGCCGTTTGATTTAAAGTGTGAGTTGTAAGGATGTTCTTGAACTTTTAATACGGGCAATAATTTTTTTAAAAATGAGGAATATACATGCGCAAAGAGAGTCTTGAAATTGGGGTAGGGCTTTTTCTGGTGACCGGGTTTCTGGCCTTTGCTTATCTTTCTACCCAGTTTGGCGAGTTTTCGCTGTTGAGTTCAGGTAAGTATTATACGGTACAGGCTGAGTTTGAAAATATAACCGGTCTGAAAAAAGGGGCGAATATCTCCATGGCTGGGGTATATATCGGCAAGGTGTCTGGCATTGCCTTAAACAGTGATGATCTTGCCCTGGTCTCCCTTGATGTGCAAAAAGGATTGCATATCAGTGATGATGCCATTGCCTCTGTAAAGACCCAAGGTATTATTGGTGATAAATTTATTAAGATTAGTCAGGGGGGATCAGAAGAGTATCTCCAGCCTGGAGATTTTATGTCAGAGACGGAATCAGCCCTTGATTTAGAAGAAATGATCAGCCAATTTATTTTTGGTAAGGTGTAGTTATGTTGCGGGGCTGGAATAGAGGCATGGTTCTCCAGTTGGGCGGGCAGTACCTGGCTGCTCTGATGCTGGTATTGCTTCTCCTTGGCCAGGGAGTGAGTTGGGCTGCTGACGATGACTTTGATGACCTTTTTGCTGACGATGATTATCTGGAGGATGAGGTTCAAGTAAGTGATCCATTAGAGCCAATGAATCGTTTTTTCTTTGCCTTTAATGATAAGATGTATTTTTGGCTTTTACGCCCTATCGCTCAGGCGTATAGCGTTGTCCTTCCTGAGGATATTCGCTTCTGTGTTGATAATGGTTTCCATAATATTGGCATGCCTGTACGGCTGGTCAATAATTTGCTCCAGGGAAAAGTCAAGGGTGCTGGTGTTGAGATCAGTCGTTTCTTTATCAACACCACTCTGGGTGCCGCTGGCCTTGGCGACCCAA
>JAOZSN010000134.1 GCA_029939635.1 Deltaproteobacteria bacterium | reverse complement strand
GCCTTTTTTAATGTGCTGGAAAGCTGCATGAGAATAACTCGAGAGTCATCAACTATGACAACCTCTTTTTCTAAATCACCACCCAAAAGGTCACCTTTAACATCATCAGAGACGGTATGCATGACCATGGTGGGGTCAATATCAGAGGTAATGCGCTCAAAATCAACCATCTGAATGGTTGATTCATTAACCAAACATATACCGGTAATAGCCGCATTGACAGCAATGAGCTCTGGTGGTGGGCTTATTTGCGACCAAGAGATGCGGTAGACCTTATCCACCCCATGAGTGATAAAGCCAAAGGCCTTACCATTTAATTCAGCAACGATAACCACCCACTGCTTTTTAGCAGCATCTGTATGATCTACGTCATAGCCAAAATAATTTGACAGATCAACAAGTGGGATTGTCTTGTTACGAAGTAAGAAAACTCCCTTCACACAGTCAGGAGAATTAATCACCTCAGTTACCTTATCCGGCAAAGCAACCAACTCTCTTACCTTTGCAGCGTTAATACCATAGGCATTGCGAACCACTTTACCAGTCTTAGGGTCATCAAACTTTAAATAAAAAGTAATAACCTCAAGTTCGTTGGTACCGACTTCCAAAAGAATATTACTTTGGCCGCTACTTGAATTTGTCATGGATGGCTATACTCCGAAAAAATGAAAAATCTATTTAAAACCGTAATAATAATTTCATCATATTAAGGGGTAAAAAATCAATTGTTTTTTTGAATTATTATCATTGAGCACAGTCTTTTATAAAAAATATAGGGCAAACCAGGTAGCAAAAAAGAGCGTGAGACTGATAAAGCCGTTCAGGGCAAAGAAACTCCCCTTGATGTTGGAAAGGTCAGAGGGCACCACAATAATATGTTGGTAGAAAAGGGCCGCAGCTGCGAGGGCACAACCGCTGAAATAGATAAAACCGAGCTGACAATAAACACCAGTGCCAATAAAAAGAACAAAGGCAAGAACATGGCTGACAACAGCTAGCCGAAAGGCCCCCTGACGCCCAAGGCGGGCAGGTAACGAATGGAGACCTGCCTGGCGATCAAAATCGGCATCAAGACAGGCGTAGATAGTATCAAATCCTGCCACCCAAAATAGCACGGCAGCAGAAAGCATCCACGGAAAACCAAGCAAAGAACCTTGCACTGCCACCCATCCTCCCAAAGGGGAAAACGCCAGGGCAACGCCCAGCACCAGATGGCAGAGGCTGGTGAAACGTTTGGTAAACGAGTAAAAAAGTGTAAGGCTCAAGGCCAGAGGGGCAAGCTGAAGGGTAAGCAGATTAAGATTATAGGCTGCGACAAAAAAGAGCAGCCCTGCGCCAATCACCATGGCCCAGGCCTCCCAAACCTTGATTGCGCCGGCAGGTATGGCACGCTCAGCAGTACGAGGGTTTGCACCATCAAAACGAACATCAACAATACGATTAAAACCCATGGCACATGTACGCGCCCCCACCATGGCTACAACCACCCACAAAAAAACGTGTAACTTGGGCATGCCACCGGCAGCCAACCATGCCCCCATAAAGGCGAAAGGCATGGCAAAAACAGTGAGCTTGAATTTAATCATCTCAAGGAAGATGGCGATTTTATTTAATACTGAGAATTGCATAGCTGTATGTTGAGTTTAAAATTGAATATCTAATCCCGAAGAAAGGTATTGTTTTTTTTATAGATAATATTTCCGCACTTCGACATTCGATATTCATTATTCGATATTTTGCGGTTCGCTGTTCCCTACCCCACCCCCTTGCCAACGGGGATACTCGACCTCCACACCTACCAAACCAGCTATCCGGGCAGCAAAATTACGGGCCATCGTGCTTATAGAATCTGGCTGATGATAGAGGGCAGGCATGGCAGGACAGATGGTCGCCCCGGCATCATGCACCGCCAGCATATTTTTCAGGTGGGTGCGATTTAGGGGCGTTTCCCTCACAGCCAGCACCAGTGGCAGGCGTTCTTTCAACATCACATCTGCCGCACGATGGATTAAATTCTGCGACAGGCCACCGGCAATAGCAGCCAGGGTACCCATGGAGCAAGGCAGAATCGCCATAGCATCATAGCCAGCAGAACCAGATGCCATTGGTGACGTAAAATCAGCACTATCATACCAGGCCGTCACCCCAGTAAGCTCTGAGACGTCAAGACCAAGCTCAAGGCCCAGCACCTTGCTCCCTGCCGAGGAAATAAGCCCATGAACCTCGACATCCTCACCAGCTACAAGTTGTAAAAACTCTTGGGCATAAATGGAACCAGAGGCCCCTGTAATAGCAACTATTATTTTTTTCATTCTTTCCACTTAACCCTAATCTTCATCACAAATATCCAAGGGTAAAGCCGCGGCATCCCCCTCACCTCGCCGGATAAGATAATCAAAAAACAGCTCAAGACCTTGAATTTTCTTATCACCGAGATCATACTCGATCTTGCTTAAATAATCATGACAGTCCTGCACGCTCATGGGAATGCGCGGTGCCACCACTTGACAGATGGCCGGCAATTGCTGGCGCCCCTCTTTAATGCAGCGCTGCAACTCATGGTGGATCTCCACCACTGTGATGGGGTCATGTTGACAAAATTCCTCCCGTACGGCCCAGACCGCAAAAACAAAGGGCAAACCGGTCTTCTCATACCAGACCTCACTGAGATCAAGACAAACCGGATAAATCCCCCTCTGTTTCAGGCGTAAGGCATCATCACCAATGGCCATAATTGCCTGGGGCAATGGAGTATCATCATCTTGAGGAATGGCACCGGCCTGATAACAAGGAGCTACCCCGACAAACTCTTCTAAAATGATCTTTACCAAGGCCACCGAGGTTTGAGATTGGGAGGAAAGCAACACCTCTGCCCCATCCAGATGAACTGGATCATCACTGGCAAAGAGGAAGACAGAACCAACAGAACCTGTGGCACTAATGGATAACCCTCCCAAAATTTTATAGAGATGGGGATGAATGCCATACTCATGTGAGGAGACAAAACCAAGATCCAGTTCACCTCCATAGAGCATTCTATTGAGAGTGGTGGGCGGAGCTTCAGTTATCTGCCATTCTGGCCGTTTTACGGTCTGCTGCCAGACCTCATAAAACGGAGCGGTATTGATAAAATTCACCATGCCAATGCGAGCCGGATGAAGAAGATCTACAACCATTGAACCTCCTTCGGTGCTGCATCACGCACAAGAAACTCAAATGGTTCATTGAAGTCATCACATCGTACAGCTAAAAAATGTCCGTGCACGGATAGCATAAGCGCTCCAAAATCAGCATGGCGTTGCACGGCAGCGGCACCGTGTTTGGTGGCTAAGGCAAGAATAAGCTCAGGATCGACCTGAGGATGATCCTCACCAAGGAGCCGCATTTCACGCCACATGGAAAGATGCTCATTACTGGCCGCACTATCGGTACCAATGGCTGGCATAATACCAGCGGCCAAGAGCTGGGGAAGAGGTGCCGTACCTACACCAAGGAAACGGTTTGAGCCGGGACAAAGACAAACACCGGCGCGTTTTTCAGCCAAAAGCTCTATCTCTGTTGGATGGAGATGAACAGCATGAACACATAAGGTTTGCTCATCCAGCAAACCGAGTTTATCGAGATAGGCAACAGAACCACTGACAGGTGGCTGAAAAGAGCCATCCCAGCCTCCCCGTTCTTCAAGAAAATCTCGAAATGCACCTTGACCCGAGGACAATAAATCTAATTCCGCTTGGGATTCAGCAACATGGATGGAAAAGAGTGAACCCATCCTATTTGCGCGTTTTTTTATTTCCTGTAAAAGGGAGGTTGCGGTGGAATATGGGGCATGGGCCGTAACCGCCAGATCCTGTGTATCAGCGACATCGACAAGGGTGGTACGGGCAGCAGCAGCTCGCTCAGCAGAGAGACCAAGAAGCTCCAATAAAAACATGGTCTCGATGACCATATTATTCTCAGGCTGACAGCAGGCAGGATCATTGCCAATGTCAACAAGAAGACCAACCCCCTCGGCCTGGAAGGAGGCCAGGGTCTGGCCAGCTGCCTCCTGAGTACCGCCTTCATCATCTGCCATGCGGGCAGCGAGAAGACGACTGATCCAGCCAACCATGTCACCTGCTGTCACAGCTTGCTGGGCCAAGGATGCATAGGCCGACAACTCCAGATGGGCATGGCCATTAATCAGGCTGGGCATGAGGATACAGTCCTCATGATCCACGACCTGCCCTGCCTCAGCCTGCAACTCAGCAAAAGGAGCTATCTTTATTATGGTGTCATCCTGTAGCAGCACAGCGCCATCAGCAATGGCAGAACTGGCCATGGGCAGCACAAGGGGCGCCCGATGCACTATTTTCATTACTCTACCAGGGTATAATCCATCAAACGCTGCCGGGGTATCATCCCTGCCCCTTCAACCAAGCGACGAATCTCTCCTTCAGAGAGACGGAAGCTGACACCAGCAGCAGCCACCACATTTTCCTCAATCATGGTTGAACCAAAATCATTGGCACCAAAGAAGAGCGAGGTCTGGGCCACCTTGGCACCCTGAGTCACCCAGGAGGCCTGAATATTATCAAAATTATCCAGATAGATACGCGATAGAGCCAGCATTTTCAGATACTCATGGGCCGTGGTTTTGGGCAGATGGGCAAGCACCGAGTTGTCGGGCTGAAAGGGCCAGGGAATAAAGGCCGTAAAACCAGAGGTACGATCCTGCAATTGTCGCAGACGTTCAAGATGCTCTAGGCGTTCATTTAAGGTCTCAACATGACCAAACATCATGGTAGCGGAGGTACGCATCCCCTGCTTATGGGCCTCCTCCATCACTGCCAACCATTCATCAGCAGAGCATTTCCGCGGTGCCGTATCCTGACGAACACGATCGTTAAGGATTTCTGCCCCACCGCCAGGAATGGAATCAAGACCAGCAACACGCAGCCGTTTTAGCACCTCAGGAATGGCTAAACCGGAAATAGAGGCAAAATGACAGACCTCAGGAGGAGAGAAGCCGTGAATATGAACACCATAGCCCTTCATAAAGCGCAGCATCTCTTCATAAAAGGAGAACTCCAGGTCTGGATGTAAGCCGCCCTGCAGAAGGATCTGGTTGCCACCCAAACTTTGCGTCTCATCAATCTTCTGGCCCAGCTCCTCAAAGGAGAGGACTGAACCGTCCTTGTCCTCCGGAGCCTTGAAAAAAGCACAGAACTTACAGGCTGAATGACAGATATCCGTATAATTTATATTGCGATCTACCACATAGGTGACAAGGGGATCAGGGTGCTTCTGCCAACGCACATGATTGGCCAGCATCCCCAACTCGAAGAGACTCCCCTGACTAAAGAGCAACTCGCCATCCTCAGGCGATATCCGCCCCCCATCCCGTACTTTATCAATAATTTTCTGCATAGAACCACTCACCTGAACCATTTTTGCCCTAACCCCTGAAACCTGAAACCAGTTTTTCAATATTCCTTAATAACATCATAGAGGGTGCCACGCTGAATGGGTGTACGGCCTGCCTCCTTGATGATACGCACCAACTCAGGAATAGCCATGGCCTGCTCGGTCTCAGCACCAGCCATGTGGGTAATTATCTCTTCCTTCACCGTGCCATCCACATCATCGGCGCCAAAAGAAAGGGCTATCTGGGCCATCTTAGGACCAATCATCACCCAGTAGGCCTTGATGTGGGGAAAGTTATCCAAGAAACAGCGGGCTACAGCAATACTCTTTAAATCCTCTACTCCAGAGGTACGGGAGAGATCACTCATCTCCGTATTCTTCGGGTGAAAGGAGAGAGGAATAAAGGCCAGAAAACCACCGGTCTCATCCTGGGCCTCACGTAAGGCCAGGAGATGATCAACCCGCTCTTCAATGGTCTCAATGTGACCATAAAGCATGGTGGCATTGGTCTTAAGGCCCACACGGTGGGCAGTCTTAGCCACCTCTAACCACCCTTCACCAGAAAGCTTCTCGGGACACGTCTTCTCCCTGATGCGAGGCGAAAACACCTCAGCCCCACCACCAGGGATGGAATCCAGGCCAGCCTCCATGAGCAATTCCAGGGTTTCTTTTACTGATTTACCGGCAATCTTGGCCAGATGGTCAATCTCCACACAGGTAAAGGCCTGGATATGCATCTCAGGTTTGATTTCTTTGATCCCTTTAAGCATATCGGTATAATATGAAAAGGGCAGATCAGGATGAATACCACCGACAATATGAACCTCGGAGATCGGCTCACCCAGACGCTCACGCACCTTATCAACGGCCTCAGAGACACTCATCTCATAGGCCTTATCAGTACCCTTTTCCTTACCAAAGGCACAAAATTTACAAAGATTAGTGCAGACGTTGGAATAATTTACATGTTGATTATAGATAAAATAGGCGTTGTTGCCATTCTTGCGCTCACGCACCAGATTAGCCATATAGCCCAAAGCCAACAGATGCGGCGTCTCGTAGAGCCGGATACCATCCTCACGACTGAGCCGTTCCTCGTTTTTTATTTTCTGGAGGATATCCCCTAAGCCAGCCTTCTCAATAAATGCTTCCATAATTTTATCCTTTCAATCCTTCCTGCAATACTTTTATCAGATCAGAGATATGTCGATCTATCTCTCCACTCTTTTCTGTAACCAAACCCAAGCCGCCCGCCAGATAGGGCTGGGCATAAGCCTGTAAAAAACGATCAATGGCAGCATCAAGGATGAAGATAACCATTTCCAACGAAATATCAGAACGTATAACCCCCTTAACCTGGGCCGCAGCACAGACCGGGCCAAAATACTCTGCCGAAAAAAGACGAACCTGGTTGATTAGTTCCTGGCGTCGGGGTACATCCTGCTCAAAAAGAACCCTGAGGTAAATTTGAAAATACTCAGGATAGCTATCAATAAAGGCAAGTCCTGCCTCTAACACCTGACGGATGAGTAAAAAAAAATCATCCTGTACGCCAAGGGCCTTAACTACCCCTTTAACCTTGGCATTGAACCGGGCAAAGACAAAATGAAAGAGAGCCTCTTTATTTGGAAAATATTGATAGAGAGATCCCTTTGAAATACCAGCCTCGCGAACAATAACATTAATACTGGCCCGCCCATAGCCCTGACGCGCAAATTCGGCAATGGCAGCACGCAAAACTGCCTGTTGTTTTGCCAACGCCAGATTAGCAAAAGTACTATGCACATGTTTTTTACCTATTCCCATAATGTGACCACCTGGTCATATTACCGGCAAATTAATATTGTGCAAGGAAATAAATAATGAACTTACCAAGCAAAACATTGCTCATAGAAACTTATCTTGGTATATAAAGTTGCCTTTGCTTATCCTCAGTTTAACCTTCATCCCTTCTCTCCCCACAACTTACGTGCAGATTCTCATTGTCAAAACCAGCGCCATTGGCGATGTTACCCATACGTTGCCAGCCCTACATGCCCTTCGCAGCCACTACCCTGATGCCCATATCAGCTGGCTGGTGGAAGAGGCTGCTGCCGATTTACTGCGTGGCCACCCAGAAATTGATGAGTTGCTCATCTCCAAGAGAAAGGCCTGGGCCAAGGCCATACGCCACGGCCCCAATCGCCTCTTGGCCTGGCAACAAGTACGACAATTCATCAAAAAATTACGCGCCAGGCGCTATGATTTGCTCATTGACTTCCAAGGGTTATTGAAAAGTGGTATTTTTGTGGCACTTGCTCGGGCAAAACGAAAGGTAGGATTTGGTCGTGGCATGGCCCACAGCGAATGCAGCTGGATTTTTTTGAATGAACGTATCCCAGCGGTGGACATGAATATCCACGCTGTGGAGCGGGAAATGTTATTACTCAAGGCCATTGGCATCAAGAGCATGGGCCCTAAAGCAAACCTACCCATAGCAGATTCAACCCATAAGGCTATAGTTAAGCTATTGCGCGAAAAGCAACTTGACCCAGCCAAGGTTATCCCCATAAACCCAATCGCCACCTGGCCCACAAAGCTCTGGGACAATGAAAAATTTGCCGTTGTGGCCGACTGGCTGGTGGAGCAAGGATTCCAGGTCGCCTTTACCGGCGGCCCAACAGATACAACCAGTATAGCCGACATTATCAGCAAAATGACCAAGAGCGCCATAAACCTGGCAGGCCAGACCAGCCTCACCACCTTGGCAGCCCTCTACAAACTA
>JAOZSN010000133.1 GCA_029939635.1 Deltaproteobacteria bacterium | reverse complement strand
AGAGTTGTTGAAATTGTTTTTTCTGATTTTCCGGGCGGTGATCGTGCTCACTGAGATCGCGCAGATAGAGAACAAGAGAGCGCCACTGCCCATCAGTTGGGACGCCGGCGTTATCTAAGGTTTTGCACATCGGTTCTGTGCTGGAAAAATCACAGGTTGTACGGGGCATAAGTATTTTACAGCTCTGGATGGGATTAATATCTGTGAGAAGGTGCTGTAATTGTCACCTAGTAGACCTTATTCTATCAGCTTGTAGCTTTCTTGACAACTCTATGTGGGGGGAGAAAATTGTTAACTGGGGCAAAGTGCTATTGGCAAGGGTATTTGCCGGTGTGATGTATGTGTTGTTTTCTTTCTTCCATGGGCCTCAGCATTGCAAAAATACGCCTTTCATATTATCATTCTCCCCTTTTTAGTTTAGCCTTTTTTTACTGACTTATTTGTCGTGTAATTGGTACCTCTGCGCTGATTTGTGATCTATGAAAGTTCTTCTTGCCAAAAAAGCTGGTTTCTGTATGGGTGTGCGTCGCGCCGTGGAGGCTACCCTGGAAACAGTGCAACACTCAGATGAGAGGATTGCCACCTTTGGTCCCCTCATCCATAATCCCCATGTCTTGCATCTGTTGGATGAGCGTGGAGTAGATGTCTTGCAGGCTATTCCCGAGCAGCGTAGCGGCACGGTGATCATCCGGGCCCATGGTGTGCCGCCAGAGCAAAAGGCCAAGTTAGAGGCCTCTGGTGCCCAGGTGAAGGATGCCACCTGTCCGCGGGTGATGAAGGTGCAGGCCATCATCAAAAAGCATAAGAACCAGGGGCGGACAACGATCATCATCGGTGATAAAGATCATGCCGAGGTTATAGGACTCATGGGCTATGCTGCCCCGTATATTCATGTTATTTCTTCTCTGGCAGAGGTGGATGATCTCTCCCTTGATAAGCCCTATATTATTGTCAGTCAAACCACTCAGGATGATCATTCCTTTCAGGCTATTAGTGCTAAGATTACCGAGACTTTTCCTGATGGTAAGGTCTTTAATACCATTTGTGATTCTACCCATAAAAGGCAAAATGAGGTGCGAACCCTTTGTGCACAAGTCGATGCCATTGTGGTGGTTGGTGGTCGTAGCAGTGCCAATACCCAGCGCTTAGGAGAGATAGCCACGGGCATGGGCAAGCCGGTTTTTATGTGTGAGAGTGAGTCTGATCTGGATTTGGACGCATTACGGCAGTTTGATGTGGTTGGTGTTACGGCTGGAGCCTCTACCCCTACCTGGATGATTAATCGTGTTATGCGTCAGATTGAGGCAGTGCCTGGTCGCCAGGAAGGCTTTTTGTCCCGCCTTGGCCTGAATGTGGCGTGGTTTCTCCTTATGACCAATTTGTACGTTTCGGCTGGTGGAGGGGTGCTTGCCCTGGCAATTTCTGCCCTCTGTGGCGGTGTGCCGCCTTTAGCCGCCTTTACCATTGCCTTTGGCTATCTTTTTGCCATGCATAATGTTAATCGTTTTTTTGATGTGAATGCCAAGAAGCTTAATGACCCGGTACTGGAAGGGTTCTGCCAACGCTTCTGTCGACCCATTCTGCTGGTGGCAGGTTTAACCCTGGTTCTGGCGGCTGGCTTTGTTTGGCAGCTTGGCCTGTTACCGTTTTTTCTGTTTATGCTCATGAGTTTCCTTGGTATTTTTTATGGGGCTCATATTTTCCCTCAATCCCTGGCTCAGTTATTCAGGGTTAAGGGTTTGAAGGAGATTCCTGGCTCTAAGACTTTTTTGGTGGCCTTGGCCTGGGCTCTTGTAGTTGTCCTGCTGCCGTGCTGGGGAATAGTGCAGGAAAAGGGTATGGTTTTGCTCTTTTTTGGCATTTTTGTCCTTGGGGTCATTTATGTGCGCAATGCTCTCTTTGATGTCTTTGATGTGCAGGGTGATAGGATGGTCGGCAAAGAAACCTTGCCTGTTTGTATAGGTGAACGAAAAACTTTGGTTATTCTGGTTAGATTGCTGGCATTTCTAGCTGCAACAGTGCTGCTTGCTGCCAGTACAGTGCTGCCCAAGGTGGCATTTCTCTGTTTGCCAGGTCTGTTACTGTTCTGGCTTTTTATTCGTTTGTATAAGGCTGAGGAGATTCTACCCTGTTTACGCAGTACCTTTTTACTTGAAAGTATTCTGTATGTTCTGGCCGCCTCCCTGTGGGCTGGGGCTGCATTTATCTGAGGTGAAGTATGTTAGGTTGGTTTAAGAAAAAATTAGGTTTGAAGGATGCTGAACCGTTAGATCATGATGATGTGCAGGTTGAGTCTGCTGCTGATGTCGGTGCTGATGATTCAGTTGCTGTCGTCCCGCCCGTACCATCCTCAGCATCCACCACGCCTTCTCCTGTATCCATTGCCGAGCCAGAAAAGGTAGAGGATGAGGAGTCAAAGTCGATTTTGCATGAGGACGTTGGTGTTCTCTTTTCTCGCCTGACCAAGAAGCTTGCTAAGACCCGTTCATCCTTGGTTGATCGGATGGACGATCTTTTTCTTGGCAAAAAGGAGATTGACCCAGAGCTGCTTGATGATCTGGAAGAAATCCTTATCACGGCAGATCTCGGTGTTGAGACAACCATGGAACTGATGGATGAGGCGCGTACCAAGGTAGATCGGAACGAACTTGCCGACCCGCAGGTCTTAAAGGCAGTGCTGAAAGAAAAAATTAGCGAATTTATAATCAGTTCTGATAAACCTGCTGAGTTGGTTATGCCTGCTGATGGCCCCTTTGTTATTATGGTGGTGGGTGTCAATGGTGTTGGCAAGACCACCACTATTGGCAAGATAGCCAATAAGTTTAAATGCAGTGGCCAGTCAGTGTTGCTCATTGCTGCTGACACCTTTCGGGCTGCAGCTGTCGAGCAACTGAAGATATGGGGTGAGCGGGTTGGGGCACCAGTGGTTTCTCAGCAGAGTGGGGCTGATCCTTCTGCGGTTGTTTTTGACGGCCTTGAGCATGCTAGCAAGGGTAATTTTGACGTGATTATCATTGATACGGCTGGTCGACTTCATACCAAGGTAAATCTCATGGAGGAGCTCAAAAAAATCCGGCGTGTTATGGATCGTAAGATATCCGGTGCTCCCCATGAGGTGATGCTGGTTGTTGATGCCACCACTGGCCAGAATGGCATTTCCCAGGCCCGCGAATTTGCCAAGGCTGTAGATATCACAGGTATGACCTTGACTAAGCTTGATGGCACGGCCAAGGGCGGTATTGTTGTAAATATCTGTCGTGAATTTGATATCCCTATTCGCTTCATTGGCATTGGTGAGCAGATGGACGATTTACGTGACTTTGAGCCCAGCGAGTTTGCTGAAGCGCTTTTTGCCGAAAAACAATAATTGACTAGAAGATAGGAGTCAGAAGTTAGAATCCAGAAGCAGGAAAAGTGGCTTGTCGTCATTCTCTCTCCTCTCTTTTGTATTCTGTCTTTTTAGAAAAACATGTCCCCCTATAAACGACATTCATCCCCGGGTTGCGGCTCTTTTCTTGTTGTTATTGCCATGCTGTTGCTCCTTACAGGTGGTGCGCCTCTGCTCTTTAATGTGGTAGGCATGGTTATCATGTCTATTTTCATTTTTTTTGCTGCTATTCTTCTTGGTTTTGTGGGTTTGAGTCATTATGTGCGTTACAAGGTAAGTCAGTATGAGTCGAACCAGTCTGAGGCACGTAATGCATTTGTCTCCTTGCTGGTTCATATTTTGGTACGGGTGGCCCATCATGATGGTCATATTTCTAAGGCAGAGCAGGCCATTATTGTTAATTTTTTTCGCGTCAATCTCAATTATAATCAGGAACAAATTTTCTGGGTTAAGGAGCTGATTAAGGATGCGGCTCAAGATAACCGCTCCCTTGACTCTTTGCTGGCCGAATTTAAGGGCCAGTTTAGTTACCAACCGCGTGTTTTGCTGTTGGAGCTGGTTTTTCAGGTTCTCAGTTCTGACCATCAGCTTGATGCCAAAGAAACGACCCTTACTGAACAGATTGCTGCCTATTTGGAAATTAATCAGTATGATTTTATTTCCATCCGCAACCGTTATTTCTATCATCAGCAACAGCAGTCCAGAAGTCAGGCCTTTTCAGATTCTCATTATTATGAGGTGCTTGGACTTAAGCAGGGTGCCAGCCAAGAGGATATCAAAAAGGCCTATCGAGCATTAAGTAAGGAGTACCATCCTGATAAGGTGAGCCATCTTGGCGAGGAATTTCGTGTTGTAGCTGAAGAAAAAATGAAAGAGATTAATGTCGCTTATCAAGAATTAAAAAAATAAAGGTAAAGAATGTCTAGGGGGCGCTTATATCTGATAAGCCCATTTTTTTCTCTCTTCTACACCTTCTTACATTCATAATATTCTGTATTTTAAAAGGAGTTATCATGGGTATATCAACAAAAATGTCTGAGTTTGCTGTGCGTTCTTCCTGGATCCGGAAGATGTTTGAAGAAGGTGCTAAACTTAAAGCTGAATTCGGCGCGGACAATGTCTTTGATTTCAGTCTCGGAAATCCCGATTTGCCGCCACCTGCTGAGTTTGACACCACCTTACAGAGGTTGGTCAATGAGCCTGCTTCAGGCTGTCACGCCTATATGCCCAATGGTGGCTATCCTCATGTGAAGGAAGCTGTGGCTGGCCAGATCAGTAAAGAGCAGGGTATGGAGGTGGATGCCAGTCATATTTTGATGACCTGTGGGGCTGCGGGTGCCCTTAATGTTACCCTTAAGGCCATCCTGAACCCAGGTGAAGAGGTTATTGTTCTCGCACCTTTTTTTGTCGAGTATAATTTTTATATTGATAATCAGGGTGGGGTTGGCAAGGTGGTAAATACTGATGCTGACTTTAATCTGGATCTTGGCGCAATTGAGGCTGCCATTACTGCCAACACCAAGGCCATTATTATTAACTCACCCAATAATCCCTCTGGTCAAATTTATCCCAAAGAAGATTTGGCTGACTTGGGTAAATTGTTAGAACAATGCCAGCAGAAATTTGACACTACTATTTTTATGCTCAGTGATGAACCGTATCGTAAGATTGTCTTTGATAATCTTGAGGTGCCCTCCATCTTTGCTGCCTATAGCAATAGTATCGTGCTTTCCTCCTACTCTAAGGATCTGTCGTTACCCGGTGAGCGTATTGGCTATATTGCCATTCATCCACAGATTATTGAAAAAGAGGCATTGCTGGGAGCTATGACCCTGGCGAATCGTATCTTAGGCTTTGTTAATGCCCCGGCCCTCATGCAGCGCGTTGTGGCTGAGCTCCAAGGCCTGACCGTTGAGACAGATATTTATACCAAACGACGGGAGATATTTTGTAAGGTACTGGCCGATGCTGGCCTGGAGTTTACTCCACCAAAAGGCGCTTTTTACGTCTTCCCCAAGTCTCCCATTGCCGATGACGCTGAGTTTTGTGCTCATTTGCAAAAGTTTAAAATTCTCGCCGTTCCAGGCCGCGGCTTTGGCATGCCCGGCTATTTCCGTCTCGCCTTTTGCGTTGATGATTCGGTAATTAGTGGTTCTGCAGCTGCTTTTAAGGAGGCTATGGTGGTGCTGCCTAAGGAATATCCTCCTGGATACGTCCATGGGAGCGACAGATGATCTCTCGTGGATAATAAACGAAAAAGACCAACCTTCCACAAACAGGGATATCCCGCTAGAACCGAGGTGTTGGCAAGGTGCAGAGAATCTTGCCTTTTCGCTGGCAGAGTGGGCATCGTGCACCGTTTTTATACGGTTTACCCTCCAACCATAGCTCTTTGAAATAGTTATGAAATGTGTATTTCTTAACCGAAAAGGCTTTGATGTTCAGTAATCGTTGGATAAACTTACATGTGCCCATGGGTTCAATTCAAGTAGACTTGGTGGCCTACTTGAATTGAACCCATGGGCATCTACTTATGTCAAATATTGAATACCAACCCGCCGAAAAATTTCTTGCTGCTCCGACGAGCAATCTTTCAGGCCCATTCTCGCAGCAAGAAACCATCAGCTAAATCTGGTTGATAGGTCGGTCGTCTGGCGTTTGGGAGATCAGGATAGACCCTTAAATTTCATGGAAAGTGGTGAAGCAAAAGTATGGTGGGCGTTTACAGCAAAAAGGAAAGAAATTTTGCTTAATTACCTAAACATCAGTCCTGGAAAGAAAATAATTGACACCAATACCTAAAGCCTCTACTTTCTAGACAGGCTAGATATTAATTTAACTCTAAGGTGTTACCATGATCGAAAATCACTGGCAACTTCAAGACGCAAAAAATAAGTTCAGCAACCTCGTCGAGCAAGCACAACATAAATGTCCGCAAATCGTCACAAAGCATGGTAAAGAAGCGGTAGTTATTATTTCAATTGAAGAATATAAAAAATTAGTTAAGCCCAAAAGCAATATAGTGAAATTCTTCCAAAAATCACCGCTAGCAACATACTATATTGAACTAAAAAGAAATACTGATATTCCTAGAGACATAGAACTATGAATTACTTACTGGACACATGTATTCTCTCAGAATTAATCAAACCAAAACCCAGCCTGAATGTCGTAGAATGGATCTCAGATATTGATGAAAGATGTTTATATATCAGTGTGTTAACACTTGGTGAAATTCACAAAGGAATTGAAAAATTACCAGAAAGTAAAAAGAAAGACAACTTACACAAATGGGTAAATTTTGATCTGAAAGAACGATTCAATAATAAAATACTAAATATTGATATTCATATCGCAACAACATGGGGTAAAGTACAAGCCCAATCAGAACTTATAGGGCAAACTCTATCAACAGTTGATGGACTAATTGCTTGTACTGGAATTGCACATGACCTTACTGTCGTGACAAGAAACACTAAAGATATGAAAGCAAGTGGTGTTTCTCTCATTAATCCATGGGAGTTAACAAGTTAATATATCGCCAGAAATCGGCTAACGAATAAGGTTATAGTGTGCGAGCCCAAGGCGTAACATGGTCTGGGGCTTATCCTCGCCACACTCTGAACCGTTTGTTGGACAAGCCCGGTCTATATATAGAAAATAGCTTTTTCGAAGAGAGCTTTTTTACCCGGCAGGATGCCGGGTAAATCTTTTTTGCAGGTGGAGCCAAGTGACTTTCTGCTGTATTTCCTGATGGCCCATGTGTTTTGGTCTATTTCAGCATTTTCATAGCGCACTTATCCATTGCTAAAGGTACTGCCAGTCGTGCAACCGAGACTTTTGTCCGTGATCTTGGTCTGGACAGTTATATTGTTATAGCTTTAGTCAACGAAAGCGGTGCCTTCATCTATTCAGCCTCTGAGGTGGCCCGACATGAGTTTCCTGACCATGATATTACCGTTCGGGGTGCTATTTCCATCGGAAGGCGTCTACATGATCCATTGGCTGAACTGGTTAAGCTTGAAGCCAAATCAATAGGGGTAGGGCAGTACCAGCATGATGTGAACCAGACTGAGCTTAAAAAAGGACTGGAAGATGTGGTGGTGAGTTGTGTCAATTCGGTTGGAGTGCAGGTCAATAATACCTCGCCGGAATTGCTTACCTTTGTTTCTGGTTTGGGTCCAGTTTTGGCTACTAATATTATTGCCTTTCGTGATGAACATGGCCCATTCAGCAGTCGGAAGGAGTTCTTGAAGGTGCCTAGGCTTGGGGCCAAGGCCTTTGAGCAATGTGCTGGTTTTCTCCGCATCCATGGCGTAAAAAAATCCTCTGGATGATTCTGCTGTGCATCCGGAGCAATATGCAACGGTCCAGCAAATGGCCACGGATCTTAGCTGTACAGTGGCCAATCTCATGCAAGACCAGGGGCTCAGGGATAAGGTAGATCTACAGGACTATATTTCTGCTTTTCCCTTGGCATGCCCACCGTGGAAGATATTATGACAGAATTGGCCAAGCCTGGTCGTGATCCATGTCAGGAGTTTGAGGTTTTTGCCTTTGCTGCTGATATTAACACTATTGATGATCTTGTTGCTGAAATGAGACTGCCTGGCATTGTCACCAATGTCACCCGTTTTGGAGCCTTTGTTGATCTTGGGGTACATCAGGATGGCTTGGTTCATATCAGCCAGTTGGCCAATAGATTTGTTAAAGACCATGGAGAGATTGTCAAGGTTGGTCAACAGGTTATGGTAAGGGTTCTGGAGGTAGATGCACAGAGAAAATGGATATCCCTTTCCCTGCGTGAAGAGTAATGGCAGCAATGGTGCCACCGTGCCCTTTGTGTTTAGACACAGCAAGCAGTCATTTTTATAGTGATCAGCAGCGGGATTATTATCGCTGTCAGTGTTGCTGGCTGATTCATGTGCCAGCTCAGCAATTTTTGTGCCCTGAGGCTGAGC
>JAOZSN010000132.1 GCA_029939635.1 Deltaproteobacteria bacterium | reverse complement strand
CTGTTTCCTGCGAATAAACGAAAGTCTCATGTCCACGGAGAACAACACTATTTACATTTTTTCCAGACAGGTCTTCTGACTCCCGAATCAATCTCATTCTGCGCCTTCCCAACCCGGTAAAAAAAATTAGAAATTAGAAATGAGGAATTAGAAATTTTGGAAGTTATCTAAAGAGATAAAACCGCAATTTCTAATTTTTAATTCCTAATTTCTAATTACCAATAAGGTCAGTGGCATATGTGCAGAACTCGTCCCCGGTCACAGCGGCGGGCCCGTGCCGGAATTACACCGGCTTCCCTTTTAAGCTCTAAGCAAGAGCATCTGAATAATTTTGTTTAATTATACTACCTAGTAAACAATGTCAACAAATCTAACGTATGTGCAGATACATTTCCCATAACAACTCAAAATGGGCCTGGGTAGCCGTTGCCTCAGCGCTCATTGATCATTTCCTGATAAATATCAGCCAGGGGGATTAATGCCCCTGAGTAGGTTTCAACATAATCTCCTTTGCTTGTTTCATGAAACAATAAAAAGGATTCGCCCTGCTTGCTGATCGCCAACCGTTTTTTGAGTCGGCTATTATACAAAACCGGCATCTCTTCTTGCCGGCCATTACCTTGAGCAGCCGTTGCCTCTCCCACAACAAACCATTCACGGTCAGTTGTTTGACTGTAAATAGAATAAACCAGTGCCGGATTATTGCTTACCACTATTTTGTCATTCTCACTGGTTATGTAATAGATAACATGCTGATCATCACTGACCTTGAGTTCTACTATTGGGGCAATAGGCAACAACTTATCTGCTGGGCTAATCTCAATTTCGCTCAGACAGGTATCATTATACTTATCACCCTTATAGATCTCAGATATGATCAACTGCAAAATATAAGTGGGTGTCCTGCTGACATTTTCAGTTGGCACATTATCCTTTCCCGCTGAAAGTGCCAGAATACTCGTCCAATCGTATAGCAGCTGAATCTCTTGTTTTACTGCCGTGTCACGAAGGTTTTGTTCAAATTGTTGAAATGGTGAAGCCAGGTAATAATCGTAAAATTCAGTTGATTTGCCGGAAATGGCAAAGCCAACCCAGAGACGTAGGGTTAGACTTTGGCAGCGATTATTATGACGGAAAATTGTTTTGCTTTTAGCGTACCCATTTGTCACTATAATTGCAGACAAATTAGCTGGAATATTAAAGAAAATTGATTGACCAACCCCATCCCCGTCCGCGCCCTCGGCCCAACAGCTTTTATTATTGTTATCAAAGAGATTATGGCCACCATAGGGACCAAAATGACTAGGGTCTGATTTACTCTCCAGCTCAGAAGTTACATAATAACTTTGCGGGATCAGGGAGAGAAGGCGAAGTTCCTGCCACAGCCTCTGCTCCTGAGCTGAACCCTTGGCAGGAAAGCAAATAAGACAAAGAAACAAACAAAAGATTTGCAGCACCGTTAAACATTTCATAATGATCATCCATGACTAAAAATTAGGGGCAAAATCCTTCAGTTAAAAATCAGATAATAGCAGGAAGCAAATGAGAAAAAAAACATTAATTTTAATGGCAACCCTGTTGCTTACCCTAACCGCCTGTCATTCAAATTACGTTAGTTTAGAACAGACCACAAACTTTGACCCTAGGCCTGCTTTTCTCCATGATGATACCTCTCAAATTGCTTTTGTCTCAACGCAAAGGGCATACCAGCAAGCAACTGGAATAGCAGCATTTCCGGATGGAGGACAATCAAAGGATATTTACAACAAAACAGGGTTGTTTTTATACAATGGAGAAAATAAAAAATTAATCCATATAATGGCAATACCAAACATACCATACTTATATATGGATGCTAAAATTGTCCAGGCAAATGGCTTTATCTATTATAATTGTGAACTGGACAGAAGCAAATCAATTACACCTGAACGGGCCTTGGCCTTAAAAGATAAATATTCTAAATGTCTGGCAATTAATACCACGACCAACGACATTCACACCATAGATACAACTGAATTTAACACTTTATATCAGAAATACTATTCAGAGTGTAGCTTAACAGAATTAAACAACCACCTTAAGAAAATCCCTTTGGCTATGTTTGGCTTACTAATTCATGATATATATCCAAAATCAGACAAGAAATATATTGAAGAAACAATATATTTAAAAAATGGTTCTAAAACTTCCAGGAGGGCAGTTGTAGAACAAATAATTGCACCACTACCTAAGCACAAAATAAAAGATCTGCTTCGCAAAATGGATGAGCATAAAAACAGCTTAGAAGGATTGAAAAAAAAGGAATATGAAATATATTCACAAGATACCTATAAAAATATTCAGGCATTATTGTGATTTTAACAGTCAAAAAAATGTGCTGTGAAAGGTCATTTTTTTGTAAAAAATCCCCTAAAAAACGAGATAATCACAAAACAACCGATAAAGTAAAAACTAAAAAGCACTCATTCGGGCATAAACTCCTCATATTACTGACAACCATCTTACAAATCATACTGCAAACCCAAGATAAAGCTGCGACCTGGGGCAGTATAATCGCCGCTAATGGTATTTGCCGGAGCGCATAGGTATAGCGCTCATCAGCAAGATTAAAAATGGAAATTTGCAGGGTAAGATCCTGATTCACCATGGTATTCAGGGTGGTGTTAACAATGACATATCCAGCCATTGCTTGCCTGTCATCAATGGCTGTCCGCTCTCCTTTACTCTGGGCATAACAGTCTAAATGGTAGTCAAAATAACGATTAAATCGGTAGTCAAGAATTGCTGAACCACTGTGGCGTGGGGACATGGGTGAGGATAACCTGGATCATAACTGAGATCCACATAGGTGTAATTGGCCCGTAGCCGCAGCCCGCTGCTTAACTCATAACGAACCTCTATCTCCAGACCCTGAGTGGTAACCTCATCGGTGTTATCCGCCATGCGCGGGAGGCTATCACTACGACCAATGAGATCCTTCATCTCATTGCGAAACAGAGTGGCCGAGAGATGAAAATTGGCCATGATCCTGCCTTGCAGACCAAACTCATAGGTGGTGATTTCCTCGGGCCGCAGATTTAGTATTGGGCTGAAAAAGATAGCTAAGATCAAGGAAGGCAGTCTCTGTACCAAGAGCCGTCTCCTCACCTAAAACATTACTGGGACCCAAAAAAGCACCCCCCATGCCGTTTAACATAACGCCCCTTAATAGCAAAATTACCATTGTCGGCCTGCACATAAAGATCATACTCCGTGCTAACCCTGCCGCTAACCCCTGCAACATCCTGACCCTTCTTGGTAATTATGTTGATCATACCAAGATAGGCATTGGCGCCATAGAGGCTGGAGACCGGGCCCTGGATCAGTTCGATACGGGCAATATGCTCAACGGCCAGACGATCAACAAATGCCGACATGGCGCTACCACTGGCGGCATCGTTTAGGATATGACCATCAAGCATCATCACCAGTTGGGCCGAAAATTCCGCGCCACCGCCCCGTAAAAAAAAGGTGGTTCGCCCCTAGAACATTGGTGACATAATTTACCCCAGGCAGGTGGAGCAAGGCATCATAGATAGTACGGGCTCCCATGGCTCGGAGGTCAGCAGCGGTGATGACATAAACCGTGGCCACAGTGTCACTTAATTTTTCAGGCTGACGGGAGGCGGTGACCACCTCAAGATTCATCAGCTCTTCCAGAGACAGGGAAAAGAGACATCAATGCCATTAAGATCGTCACTGGCCAATGCTGCAACAGAAGGAAGCAGCAAGGCACCGACCAGACAACAACTAATAAATGAAGAGTACAACTTTTCCATGTAATAACCATTCAACAGGTACAAGGAGTAATAAAGTTAACAAAAACTATCACTTACTTAATTATATCTGATTACCATTGAACTTCAACCAACCTAAACGGCACTACGATAACAAGCTGGAATTACATGACAAATAAGATAGCCCTACCTGTCATTCCCGCGAAGGCGGGAATGACTTTGAATCTGGCTGAAGATTAGTGGTAATCACATAATTATAAAAAAACTTTATAATTAATTAAGGGAAAACACCAGGTTTAGTTACTTCTTTTACACAAGCCGCCGCTTGAAAAAAAGAGGCTCAGAGCATAGCTAGACAAAGGGATGTATCCCAGCAACTAATAAGGGTAGATTGTGTGAGCGGAGCGAACAACAATCTGAACCGCTTGTTGGGAAAGCCCGGTCATTATATAGAAAATAGCTTTTTTATGGAGAGAGATAACATAGGTAGTGGCAATGGCATCAGAAAGTTTTTCAGCCTGGCTGGAAGCAGTTACCTCCTCCAAAAAGGCTACAGGCTGCATCTTTCCACAGGCCAAGCACCACACCAATCCTATTCCAAAGCCTTACGGATGGACTCTGCGAGCTCGGCCCTGCTGAATGGCTTGGCAAGGTAGACCTTGACACCTATAGACTTATCCTGTTTAAGGTTGTTCAAGTCACTGCCACCGCTGCAAAGTATGATGGGAATATCCGCTTTAATCTGGCGAAATTCACGCGCTAAGTCAGCACCTGTTAGCTTGGGCATGGTCTGATCGGTTAAAAGCAAATCATAGTTTTCAGGGTGAGAGCTGAATAGCTGCAAGGCTTCTTCACTGTCTGTTGTGGCAGTGATCTGATAGCCTAATTCAACCAGCATCTCTTCATAAATTTGCACTATTGTTTTTTCATCATCCACCACAAGAATACGTTCACTGCCACCAGAGATAGAGTCAACATTTTCTTCTGCTGTGGCCGACTCAGGCACCACAACTTCAGGAAGGTAAATCTGGAATGATGTTCCTTTGCTCAGTTCACTTTTCACGCCAATATGGCCACCATAATTTGCGATAATCCCATGCACCACTGCCAGGCCAAGACCTGTTCCTTCACCTTTTTTCTTGGTAGTAAAGTATGGTTCAAAGATCCGTTCCTGGGTGGCTTTATCCATGCCAGGGCCGTTATCGCTAATGGTCAAGAGAAGATAAGGGCCAGGGGAGAGTCCTAAGGCCACCATTTTTTCATTCCCTTGGGTAATATCTACCTTCTCCAATTTCACCTCAAGAATGCCGCCGGTTTCCTGCATGGCCTGAAAGGCATTGGTACCCAGATTCATCATGATCTGATGAATCTGAGTGGGATCAGCTAAAACAGTGCCCTCGTCACAGGCAAGATGCTTCACAATCTTGATAGTAGTGGGGATTGAGGCCCGCAGTAGCTTGAGGGCCTCTCCCACGACTAAATGGATTTGGAGGGGCTGGGTCTCGTGCTCGCTCTGACGGCTGAAGGTAAGGATTTGGCTAGCCAATCCTTTGGCACGATCACTGGCCTGCAAGACCAGGGCAATATTCTTTTTTGCCTCACTATCAGCTGGTAACATAAGTTGGATCAGTTCTGAGTAGCCATGGATTGCGGTTAGAATATTATTGAAATCATGGGCAATGCCACCAGCCAGGGTGCCGATGGCCTCCATCTTCTGGGCCTGCCTGAGCTGAGAGGATAATTCTTCTTTCTCCTGCACCGTTTTTTGGTGTTCAATATCAGCTCGTTTCTGCTCAGTTATGTCAGCCAGGAAACCTTGGTAATAGATGCCGTGCTCACCCGGCTCATGAATCTCCTTGGCAAAGATCAATACCCAGATAATATCGCCATTTTTCCTTTTAAATCGAGCCTCAAAATTTTGCACCTCGCTGTCTTGGCTGAGAAGGCGAAGAAACTCTTTTCGATCCTCCTTGTGCAGATAAAGCTGGCTACCAATGTCGGTAATTGCGGCAATAAGTTCTTTGCCTGACTGGTACCCTAAGATCTTTGCCAACGACGGACTGGCCGTTAAAAACCGACCTTCCGGTGTGCTCTGAAAAATACCCTCCAGGGCATTTTCAAAGATAGCACGATATCTTTTCTCACTACTCTGCAGGTCTTCATGGGCCTGCACCAACTCCATTGTCCGAACCTTGATCCGTTTTTCCAGATTTTTATTAAGATCCTCAAGCCTGCAGGTAAGCTGCAACCGCTTGTCCATGACACCTCTTAAGAGCAGGGCGCTTTTAATCCTGGCCTCAATCACTGATAACCTGAACGGTTTAGTAACAAAATCCACCGCCCCCAATTGCAGGCCCTTGGTCTCATCCTCATCCTGACCCAGGGCCGTAACAAAGATAATGGGAATCTCCCAGGTGTCAGCATTGGCCTTGAGCCTGGCGCAGACCTCATAGCCATCCATATCAGGCATCATGACATCCAGCAGGATCAAGTCAGGCTTGTCGGCAGAAAAGGCAAGATCCAAGGCATCCTGACCGTTAAGGGCATAATTAACTGTGTATTCAGCCTCCAGGGTGTCAACCAGGATATGGATATTGTCCGGGTTATCATCAACCACTAAAATTCTTTTGTGCTCATGGGTAAGAGGAGCCTGCTGTTTATGGAACAGGTCAAGGTATTTATCATCATAGGCCTGCAGGCTTGCTTTAGCCTCCAGAAATTCTTGTTGTTTCTGTTCAACCTGCTGCTCAAGCTGGTTGTTGAACTGCTCCATATTACTTTTGAGCAGCAGGCGACGCTTCAGCTCTCGATTGAGATCAAGAATGGCCTTGATCCTGGCCCTAACAACCTTGAGGCTAAAGGGCTTGGTGATATAATCCTGGGCCCCTAGTTCAAGCCCCTTGGTCTCCTCATGTTCATCATTTTTGCCGGTGAGGAAGATTATGGGAATGTCCTGGCTTAATTTAGCAGCCTTAAGCCTGGAGCAGACCTCATAGCCATCCATGCCTGGCATCATTATATCGAGCAAAATCAAATCAGGTATATCTTCAGATAAAACCAGATCCAGGGCCTGTTGCCCGGTGATGGCGGTTAAAATATCAAACTCATCTTCCAGATACTCAATGAGCGGCCAGATATTTTCAGGATTATCATCCACCACCAGTATTTTGGCTTTAGTAGAACTGGCTGTCATCATGTCTCCTCTTCCAGTGCAATGTCGAGATCTGCAGCCAGGCCAGAAAGCAGGCCCAAGGCCGTGGTAGAGTCAAGATTATAGATTGCCTGCTCAAGCACTTTGAGTTGCGGTCGATACTGTGCGCCGGAGAGTTCTTTTTTCAAGACCGGCAGCAGGTGGCGAACCCGTGAATTTCGTTTTTTGAGCAACTGGTGCATCTCACTAATAATGGCGCTTAACTGGCCAGTGTCGAGTTCTTTATCCTCGTCTGTTTCCTGGCTGGTGTTGTCTTCCTCTAGGTTCAGCTTTGTTAATGATTCCCGCACAACAGCAAGGTCTTTACTAAACTGTGCCACTAGTTGCTGGCGCTGCTCATCCTCTTCATTTTTAATGCTGCTTTCCAAAGCCCCGGCAGACCTGCACAGATCATTGGCTCCCAGGTTGCTGGCTGCCCCTTTAAGGGAATGGACATCTATTAAGGCATCTTTATACTCTCCAGCAGGAGACATACTAAATTGTCCTGTCACGGCATTAATCTTCCCCAGAAAAATAATGAGTAATCGCTTATACAGTGCACTGTTATCTTTAACTATTTCCAGGCCAACAGTAAGATCAAAACCCGTAATTTCAGCAGGCATTTCTAGCCATACATCATCTTCACTGGGCTGTTCAGGAGAAACAACCGCAGCGTCTATTCCCGGACCAGGTTTGATCCATTTGGCCAAAATAGTAAACAACTGACGCTCATCTATGGGTTTGCTGAGATAATCATTCATCCCTTTTTTCAAGCATTGTTCCCTATCACCTTTCATGGCATGGGCGGTCATGGCAATAATAGGAAGTTCGCTAAAATGAGGGTTAGCTCGGATGATTTTGGTGGCCACATAGCCGTCCATAATCGGCATTTCAATGTCCATCAGCACTGCAGCAAAATAAAATTCATCTTCCTTTTCCTTACACTGCTTGTTAAGAAGATGAACAGCCTCCTGACCATTATCTGCAACCTCAACAAGGAAACCAGCATTTCGTAAAATGAGACAGGCCACCTGCTGATTGACCTCATTGTCCTCCACCAGCAGAAGCCTGGCACCTCGTATCTTCTCCAAATTAAGCAGATCATCGCTGTCTGTTTCCAGTTTAATGCGGGGCACCATGGCCCCAGGCTGGCCAAAAAGCTCCATAACAGCATTGAACAACTCTGAGGAACTAATGGGTTTGAGGACATATCCCTCAATGCCAGTATTTTTACGGCGCTGCTCCTGATTAAAGGCATCCCGGTCATACATGGTGATCATGATGATTTTTGGGTTAGGAACCAGGGGCATGGTACGGATATGCTCGGCAAGCTCAAAGCCATCCATATCCGGCATCTGCCAATCAGTAATAACCAGATCGTAGGGCTTACCACTCACGTTCTCTAGCTCCGTAACCCCCTGAGCCCCGGAGGAAGCCAAGGTTACCTGG
>JAOZSN010000017.1 GCA_029939635.1 Deltaproteobacteria bacterium | reverse complement strand
GGGTGTTGGACGATGATGCAGGTTTTAAAGATGGTGCCAGGCATGACATTTATCTGGATCGTAAGATCATAGCCATCACAGATTTTGAGGTGCTTAAGGGAAATGACCCTGATATTGCAACTTATGTGCAGGAAGATGTCACCACTGCCCTGGTTAACTCTGGTCAGTTTAATGTGGTGGAGCGCTATAAGTTATCCTCTGTGTTGGACGAGATCAAACTCAGTCAGTCCGGCATGGTGGATTCTCGAACAGTGAAAAAGGCGGGCAAACTACTGGGGGCAGATCTCATCCTCACCGGTACCCTTATCCAGGTGGGGAATGGCTGGAATGTCAACCTCCGCCTTATCAATACCGAGACAGGTCTTATTGTCACCGCCATTAATCGTAGTGGCAAGATGGTGGAGTTTACGCAAATAGCGGATCGTGCCACCACTAATATTGCTGCCTCTTTCCAGGAACCGTCCGAGTTAGTGGGATGGTATCTGGGGGAAACCTATGGTGGTAATACTGGTCAGGGTGGTATGCAGAAGGTCTATATCGATGATACCCAGGGGGCTAATCGTTCTGGTAGCTCCATAGCCATGGATTTTCAACTCGGAAAAACCAAGGCTGTTGGCTATGAAAAAAAGGGGCTGTTTGCAGCGCTTGTAAACCGCAAGAAGCGGGATATTTCCAACTTTAGTGGGATTAGTTTTCAGGCCAAGGCCAGCCAAGATATTACCCTGTTATTGGTTTTTGCTGACAGCCAGGAAGGCATGGGGCGCGATGAGCGGTGGCTGACTCAGGTGAAGGTGAAAAAGGGATGGCATGGTATTGATGTCCCCTTTGCTGACCTGATGGTCAAGCGGGGCAGGGCCAATCGTCAGAAAACGAACCAGATTCTCGAATTGAATCGCATCGAGTCCATTGGCTGGAGTATCAGTGGGAAATTTAATCGCCCTGGTAGCAGTGGTACGCTGTGGCTGGATGATGTGAAGTTTTATTGATTTCCTGGCGTGACCAATGGATTTTTCTAGCGGTCTACTGCCTCAGGCTAACCAGACCTTGAATACGATCAAGCTCGGCACTGGCTATTGCTAACTGTACCTTACTTAAATTCTCTCCGGCCAGGGCCTGGGCATAGGACTCTTGGGCCACCAAGACGTCGTAGGTGGTGGCCAGACCCACCTCAAATTTGGCCTGCTGGGCCTCTAATCTCTTCTGGGTGGCCAGGCTGGTTTTTATGGTTGCTTCCACTGCCTTGTTGGCCAGCAGGATATCGCGTACTGCCTGGCGGGTCTGACGGTGTATTTCTTGCTGGAGCAGGGCGGTTTGGGTGCGGGTGCGGTTGAGGCTGGCTTTGGCCTGTTGATGTTGGCCTTTGGCGAGATTATTTCCCAGGGGTTTAGAAAAGAGCAGGCCAACCTGCCAGACTGTCTTACCGTTACTGCCCATAGTATCTATGGCGTGGCCATAGCCGTCATCCACGCCACTTAAACCAAATACTCCACTGAGATCTAACGATGGTCGGATTCTATCCCTGGCGTTTTTTTCCTGGAAGCGGGCTGCCTCTACCTGGAGTTCGGCTGCCTGAAGATCAGGACGTTGGGCCAGGGCCTTGGCCAGAACTCGTTTCAGGTCAGGCACGGCCACCATGCTGGGCGGTAGGTCAGTGGGCTGTATGCCTTGCTGCCAGTTGTTGCGGTTTAGTAAGAGTTTCAGCCCATCCTCGGCCACACCAATGGCCCGTTCGGCCCCAATAAGCTGCTGCTCGCGGCGGGCCACCTCTGATTCGGGCTGGTATATTTCCACCTGGGCCAGACTGCCGGCCTTGATCCTTTCAGCCGTGTCATCCCGTAATTGTTCGGCCATTTTCAATGATAGTTTTTTTACCTCAATATCCTGGCGGTTGAACAGTAACTGCCAGTAAGCTGACTTGACCTGACTGGCCAGTTCGGCGGCCTGACTTTTCACGCTGAAGTTGGCGGCAGCAGCATGTTTTTCGGCGGCCTGCAGGGCTGCCAGCTGAACCTGGTTGCCAAAGCCTTGGAGTAAGGGTTGCCTGATGTTAAGCATGAGGGCTGAACTATAGGCTGGCTCAATGGTATTGATGGCCAGGTCATTACTTGTCCGTTTGTTTTGCCAGGAGAGATCCAGCTCTGTGCCGCTGGATAATCGTTTAGCAATGCTGACCTGCCAGTTTGCCTCTTCGTCCTCACTGACCCCACCAAGGTAGGTGGGAGTCAACTCTGCCTCGCGATGAGCCGTCCCAGCGCTGAGCTGCGGATCAAATATTCCCTCTTGGGCCAGGGCTGCACCCTTGGCCATCTCCTCATCCTCGTGGGCCAGTTGCAGCCCTAGGTTATTTTGTAAGGCCTCTTGCACTGCCTGGTTCATGGTCAAGGGTTCACTGTTGACTCGGTTGGCCTGAGCGAGGCCGGTCATGGCCCATAGCAGGGCAGAAAAAATCCATATTTTTTTCATGATGAGACCTCCTGCCGGCCACTGAGGCGCTGCCAAAATTTTTGCCTCCAGAGATGGAAACATTCCAGTATATAGTAGAGGATGGGGACGATAAAAAGGGTGAGAAAGGTGGCCACGGAAAGGCCAAAGATCACCACTACGGCCATGGAACGCCACCACTGGCTTGACTCACTCACCCAGGAGATGACGCCATGGTGAAAGTCAAAGGAGACCCCTGTGACCATGGGGATGAGGCTGAGTATGGTGGTTACGGCCGTGAGGATAACTGGGCGTAGCCGAGTGGCACCGGCCGCCACCACCGCCTCTTTAAGTTCCATACCCCGATCTTTAAGTTGGTTGGTGTAGTCAATGAGGACAATGGCATTATTAACCACCACCCCGGCCAGAGAAATGACCCCCACCCCGGTCATGATGATACCAAAGGGCTGCCGGTAAAGGAGCAGGCCCAGGAAGGCACCGCCTAAGGAGAGCAACACCGAGGTCATAATGATGAAGGGTGTGGTCACCGAGTTAAACTGACTCACCAGCACCAGGAAGATGATGAGTAGGGCCACGACAAAGGCCTTGAGTAGGAAGGCCTGGGATTCCTGCTGGTTTTCATATTCACCAGTGAATTTTACCATGTAGCCAGTGGGCAAGGACATTTTTTCCAGCATTTTTTCCGCTTCATCCCGGGCCACAGAACCTGGCACCTTTGTTTCGTCCACATTGGCACTTACGGTAATGACCCGCTGATTATCAATGCGGCTTATATCGCCAATGGAGCCGACAATGTCTACCTGGGCCAGGGTTGAAAGGGGCACTATCTCACCACTGGGAGTGGGAATGAGTAGCTCGCGCAGGACATCCATCTCCAGGCGATCACTCTCCTGTAGCTGCACAGTGATATCGTACTCCTCATTCCCCTCTCGAAAGGATGAGACATCAAGGCCGTTATATGCAGTCTTTAAGGCCTGGCCGATCATATTGGTGCTGAGCCCGAATAGAGCCGCCTTCTGGCGATCTATCTGTACTCGCACAGAAGGGGTTCCAGCCACAAAATTATCTCTTATATCAAAGACATAGGGGCTATGGTCTAACACCTCCTGGATCTCCTCACTGATGCGGGTCAGAATGGTGAAGTTGCTGCCGCTTATCTCGATATTGATCGGATCACCGGTGGGCGGTCCTTCCTCCTGAACGGCCATGGTGATTTTGCCGCCGACAATATCAGCCAGTCGGGCCCGAATATCGGCCATGGTGTCGTGGCTGGAGCGTTGACGCTGTTCCAAATCTACCATCTTTATGCCGATATGGTTGGGGGTGTTGGCCTCAAAGGAGGAGCCCCCTCCCGCATTGACCACCGCCTTGGTATAGATATTTTTTATATTGGCCAGATCACTGACAGCCAGATTGGTGCTACCATCGGCCAAGGTATGTTCTTTGGCTATCATACTCTGCTCATAGGTAGTTGCCAGGGGGTGTTGCAAAGGGTTGCCGCCGCTGATGGCAATCTCGGCCCGTTGCAGGATACGGTCGGTATAATCGATATCTGCTCCCTCCGGCGTCTCTACATTGACGTAGATGGCCTTGGGGTCAATATTGGGGAAAAACTCCACTGGTTTTTCAATACCAATGACCAGCAACCAGCCCTGGATCATGATGATGAGTACCGCCACGGCAGAGAGCATGGTGGTCAACGGGAAACGCAAGGCCATGCTGAGTAGGTTGGTGTATGTCTGTAATAGCGTGCCCTTGATCTCCACCGGCTTTTCAGCGGCAATCTCTGCCGTATGTGCATTTGTCTTCGCTGTCTTGGCCTTCATGAAAAGAGAGGCCAGGGCCGGGTTAATGACCAGGGCGACAAAGAGGCTGGAGGTCAGGGTGACAATGAGGGTAAGGGGCAGATATTTCATAAATTCACCCATGATGCCGGGCCAGAAGAGCATGGGGGAGAAGGCTCCCAGGGTGGTCAAGGTGGAGCCGATCACTGGCAGGGATACCTCGGAGGTGGCACGCATGGCGGCTTGGCGGCGGTTCATGCCCTGCTCCATAAAACGATAGATATTCTCAATGATGACAATAGCATTATCCACCAGCATACCTAAGGCCAGGGTGAGGCTGAAGAGAACAACATTATTGAGGGTGATGCCCATGAAATAGAGGACGGAAAATGACAGCAACA
Organism: Deltaproteobacteria bacterium; assembly: GCA_029939635.1. Classification (GTDB taxonomy): domain Bacteria; phylum Desulfobacterota; class Desulfobulbia; order Desulfobulbales; family SURF-16; genus JAOZSN01. The sequence goes on along the minus strand of JAOZSN010000017.1, from coordinate 21,970 downwards.
TGGAAAAGGGAATGGAGAGGCTGACTAGAATGGCGTTACGCAAGCCCATGGCAAAAAAGATGACCACCAGCACCAGCACCAGGCCGGTGAGGATATTATTTTCCAGATCCGCCACCATCTGTTTGATCTCGGTGGAACTATCCATGATCTTGGTAATTTCAGTATCTGCTGGCCAGTTGGGCTGACTGCTGGCCAACAAGGCATCTATCTGTGCACTGATGGCAATGATGTTTTCGCCAGACCGTTTTTTGACGGAGATGGACACAGCTGGCTGACCATCCAGGCGGGATCTGCTCGTCTCCTCTTTGTAGCCATCCACCACCCGGGCCACGTCTTTAAGATAGATGGGTTCGCCCTGGGGGCTGGTATCCACCACCAGATTATAGATCTCCTCAGGCGTGCTGAATTCGCCGGGTATCCTGAGCTGATAGCGGCCTTCACCCAGGCGGATGGCACCACCGGAGGAATTTTTGTTCTCTTGGGCCACAACGTCCTGCAGGTTAGTGAAGGTAAGGCCGTAATGGGCCAGCTTCTCGGGAAAGACCTCGACGCGGATCTCCCGCTCCAGGCCACCAGTAACAGTAACCTCCATAACACCGGGAATGGCCTCAATGTCATCCTCTAACTGATCGGCGATTTTCTTTAAACAGGGTAGGCCGCAGCTACCAGCCAGGGAAAAGGTGAGGAAGGGCATCTCTGCAAAATTAACCTCAAAGACCAGGGGGTCATCTTCCAGGTCACCGGGCAACTCACCTTTGGCCTCATCCACCTTGTCCTTGACATCCTGTAAGGCCTTGTCGATATCAGTACCGGTGAGGAACTCGATATTGATGGAGGAGAGGCCCTCACTGCTTATTGATTTGACCGACTTGACCCGATCAATACCTTTTAATTTTTTCTCCAGCTCAATGGTGATGGCTGTTTCCATATCAGAGGGTGTTACGCCACGGTAGGAGGTGGAGACAAAGACATTGGGGATGGTAATATCCGGCGTGCTTTCCCGTGGTAAAGACAGGTAGCAATAGGTACCAAAGACAATGATGAGTACGGCCAGCACCATCACGGTGGCGCTTTTACGTACAGCGGTATCTGAGATGATCATTTTGGTTAGGTTCCGGATTTCAGGTGTCAGTAACAACGGTCTTTCCCCGCTGACACCTGCAGTTAAATTTTCAATTCACTGGCATCGTTGATGGTCTGAATAATTTTAATGGCGCGGCCATCCTCAAGTTGGCGCTGGCCTTCCAGGATGACTTTATCGCCAGCGGCCAGGCCCGAGACTATTTCCACCAGCCAGCCTTCACTGATGCCGGTCTGCACCAGGCGTTTCACTGCCCTGCCATCCTCGGCCACAAAAACGTACTGCTCGTCATTGCGAGAGATGATTGCATAGAGGGGCAGGGTGAGGGCATTGTGATTCTGTTCCTTGATAATATTGGCGCGCAGGAACATACCGGGCAGTATGGCGCGCTGAGGATTGTCCAGGGCCAGTTCCAGGCGGTAAAGACGGGCACCCTGCTGTGGTGCCGAGGCCAGGTAATGGGTGTGCCCTTTGGTCGTGATATTAAGGGCCTTGATGCGTACTTCCACCTCGCTGGTGCGGCGCACCGCATCCACGTCTGATTCAGGGATGCCCACTACGGCCAGAACCCTGTCTATTTGCAGGATACGGGCAATGGGGTCAGCATGGCTAAGGAGCAGGCCTTCCTTGGCGTTCAGGTGCTGGATGATACCACTGAGAGGTGAGGTGATGGTGCAGCGCTCCAGCTGTAAGGCGGCATGGTCCAGGGCAGCTAGTGCGGTTTGGAGATTGGTTTCACTGGCCTGGAGGCTGGCCAGGGGCAGGAGTTTTTTATCATGCAGCCCCTTATTACGTTTATATTCGGATTGGGCCAGGCGGTGGGCGGCCTTCGCCCCGGCATGGGCAATGCGGTAGTCATCCTCTTCAATGAGCGCCAATGTTTGGCCTTTATGCACCTGTTCACCCTCACGTACCAGCACCTTGCTGATGGTGCCACCTACCTTGGCCAGCAGGGTCAGATCCTCCCAGGGCTCCACCACGCCTGGTAGGCTGAGGCGGTCACTGATTGGGCCAGGGGAAAGGTCAAGGAGGATACAGTTCACCGCTGGGCGCTCGGTAAGCTTGGTCTGCTTTTTTTCCTCTGCCAGGCATTGTTTCTTCGCAGTAATGAACTGGCCCAGGCCAATAATAAGTAGGGCCAGCAATACTAAGATGATGAGGGGAATGAGGCGGGATAATATGGTGGGTTTGGGAGGCATATTGGGGCTCGTGGATGGTGACATGACGGAGTAATCTCTATTTTGCTAGCAGTTGATTTTTTTGTTTTACGGTAACTGTTCAGCTGCACCCCATCTTCGCCCATTTAGCCCTGCTCGCGTAACACAAGTACGCGTCGCAGACCTAAATGAACGAATATGGTGCACATCTGAACAGTTACATACTGTAAATTACCCGCAAAGAGTACCTACGGTGAATAGTTACGTTTTACGTAGTTCTTCAGGAAACTGCAGCTAGCAGCATCGGAAATCATTGAAGACCTTGGATCTCCGCCTTCGCGGGGATGACTCTGTCGTCATTCCCGCGAAGGCGGGAGTCTAGCGTCGTTTAGCTGAGTTTCCTGAAGAACCACTTTGTTTTAGTATTCACGGTTCCACCCCTTCTAATGCTTGGCGAATGAGGACATTCAGGGTCGTTGCCACGTCTTCTTCGCTGTGTATGCGCCCCATATACCAGGCAGAAATGGTGATGATATACAGGGCGTAAAAATGACCAGCAGTGAGGAGAAGTTCAAGGTTCTGGCGTAGTTCACCACGTTGCTGGGCCTGTTTAAAGAGGGGGATCAGGAGTTCGATGTATTTATTGTCGAGATCTTGGGAACGCTCGATGGTGAGTTCTTTTGGGAAGACCATCTCCCGCATGAGTACTCGGCCAAACTCGCGAGTGCGAGTAACGTAGCGAAATTCACCCATGAACAGGGTGTGCAGCTGTTCTGCAAGGGGTATCTGGGGATTGGTCTTTGCGGCCATCTCCTGGTGGACAAACTCCAGTTCATCCTCGCAGAAGGCCAGTAGGATTTCGCCCTTGGTCTGGAAATAATTATAGATGGTACCCTTGCCCACTCCAGCGGCTCGGGCTAAAGCTGCAACACTTGTCTTGTCATAGCCGCGTTCGCCAAAGAGTTGCACCGCTGTGGCGATGATGCGTTGGCGAGTTTTATGTTTTTTTTGTTCGCGAACTCCAGGCAAGATGTTTTCCTCCTAATGGCAAAAAAGTGACTATGGTCATCTTTTATCATCGAAAGATAGAGGTGGCAATAGAAAAGGTGACCATGGTCGCTTTTTCTGACATGGTATTTTGGGCGTAGAGCAAAAAGTCCAGCTACAACAGGGGGCGATTTGTGCGTAGTAATTCCAGAGAATAATGGGTTCCGCGCCAGGTAATGCCGTTATTCTTCAGGGTGGTAAAGGTGGCCTTGATGATGGTGTAGGCGGTGATATAGGGAGTGAGCAATGCCGCTGGTGCCAGCCAGGATGACAGGCCGGCATGGCGGGCCGCCAGGCAGAAAAAGGCCAGACGGATAATGATGATGAGTGCGAAGATAAGTTGGCTGAGCCCTGTGCTGAAGAAGATCGCCCACTGGGGCAGGATGGTTAGTAGCATAATGCCCAGAGTACCAGCCAGGGCCAGGGCAGTGTTGAAGTTATAGAGGGCAAAGATGTTTTTCATCAGACCGTCGATCATGGCGGTAGTGGAGGCATACCAGTTAACGGTGACAAAGTCGTAGCCATTGAGGCAATCCTGGCGGAGCCGAGCCTCCTTGACAATTTTGCCTAGCATAATGTCGTCAATGGGGTGCATCTTGATGGAGCCATGACCTGCCAACTGCTCGTAGGCTGGGCGGCGTATCATATTAAAGGCTCCAACCCCCATGAAGCGTTTACTGCTGGGTGCCTTGGCCAACCATGGTTTAAAGAGCAGAAAGAGACCCGCGCCAGCATCCAGGATAAGGCCGTTGAGCAACCAGCCTTTAGCCTTATTTTTAAAGATTAAGGAAAGGTGGTCGAGGTGGTTGGCGGTAAGATGCTGCACCGCTCGCGTCACGGTGCTGGCCTCCAGATGGATATCGGCATCGGTGAACAGAAAAATATCACCACTGGCAGCTGTGGCTCCCTGTTGCAAGGCGTGGTTTTTACCCAGCCAGCCCTCTGGTAGGTGCTGAATATCAAGGATAATAAGTTGTGGATGCTGCTGCTGGATATCGTGGAGAATTTTCCCTGTATCATCGCTTGAGCGGTCATTGACCACGATGATCTCCAGGTTGCTGTACTCTTGCTCTAACAGGGTGGCAAGGGCTGGGGCAATGGTGTCGGCCTCATTACAGGCTGGCACAATGATGGAAACCTTGGGAATTTGTCTGCCCGAGGAAGACAACGCCTCAACATCAGATAAGCTGCCCAGTTTACGACTACCCAGGGCCATATCAAAGGTGGCCCAGCTGCTGATGATGAAGATGGTGATGGCGAGGAGGAGCATAAGGAGAGCTGTTCATTTAGAAATTCAATGTTCAATCCAGTGGAGGGCATTATGGATAGCAAAAGTTACAGTAGTCTCCTCTGCGCCCTGTGTGAAAGGTATCACCTCTCTTAGAGAAAACCCAACTTATTCCGCTATCGAAGAGCAAAATAACGAAGAATAATTAGTCATCACCATGATAGAGGCTAAAGTTCTGAAACTAAAAATCCCTGTAATACCGCCGGAATTACAAATAAAATGTGGCATCTGTTTGATCTGTGTGCTAGTTTTTTGTTTCAAATAGGTAGTATAGTTACAATTGTTATGGAAATTGGAGGGCTTAATATCATGTTGGAATCATATTAATGCGCAAGATTTACCTGCCAAATAATCAGCTTGGGTATCCTTTTGAAATCGACTGTCGACTTCTTTTTGTCCAATTACTTCCTTTTGTTATCAATATGCTAAGAAAAACTAAATCAGTTTTTGTCCTCCTGTTTTTTTCCCTGTTAATGAGCGGTTGTACCGCTCCTTTACTCACCGCTTTGCGTAATGAAGAGTTGGGCAATGAGTTAATAATTAAAGAGATAGCGGCAGTAAAGGATCTAAATGATCCTGCCCTGGTCATGGATAAGACGTGGACCCCTTTGCTTCTTGCCGTAAGGCACCAGGATGAAAAAATTGTTGAAATTCTCTTAGCAAAAGGGGCCAAAGTTGATGTCAATAATAATTATAAGTCAACACCATTGATGCTGGCTGCTGGTTTCAACTCCTTAAAAGCAGTGCAACTGATTTTAGCTCATGGAGGAGATATGTCCGCAGTTGATAACTTTGGCGATGGCCCCCTAAAATATGCCGTCAACTACAACGAGGAATTCCCTGAAGTTGCATACTATTTTTTAGAACATGGTCCTGAGCCGGTGGTAGACAAAAAGAGTAGCGATGGTTGGACATTACTTCATACTGCCTGTCGATATCAAAGAAATGGCTTGCCCATGGAATTTATAAAGCGTGGGTTTTCCGCCCAGGCGAAGACCGATAATGAGTGGCAGTTAACCCCTTTGATGTTGGCAGCTGGTTATAATAATCTTGCCACGGTTGAGCTCTTATTGGCCCATGGTGCCAAGATTAATGAGGTTTCAAGTGGTGGTTGGAGCCCTTTAATGTTTGCGGCTAAAACACAAGAAGATCCCCAGGTGGTGCAGACCCTATTAGCTCATAATGCCGATGTTACTTTAAAAGACAGTAGTGGTTGGACTGCCCTGATGACAGCTGCCAGATATGGGGCAGATCCAGCCATAACAAAGTTAATCTTGGCAGAAGGGGCTGATCCTGACGTCTCTGTTCCTGGCTCAGAGCAGTGGTATCCTTTGACGCTGGCGACATTTAAGGGCCGTTTTGATCATGCTGCAGTTTTGCTTCACCATGGCGTTAACCCTAAAAGGCTAGATGAGACTATCTATGAAGATCTGAGTGCTGCTGGCCGGGCTTATATTAACTACGCTACGGCTCACGCCTTTAGGCTGGCAGCTGAGCATGACGAACATCTTGGAAAATTAACCGAGGCCCAAGATTATTTCAAGAATGCGGCCCTCTACTATAGTAAATCAGCTGATGATTTTTCCATCTGGAAAATGAAAATGCAAGGCCTGAAGGCTCTAGTAACTGTGGTCAATCTAGCCGGAGTTTACGCCCAGGCTTCGGTGGATCCTAGTCCTAACAGCGTAATCCAAACCAATAATGTAACAATAAACACCTCACATCTCGATGAGCTTATGGAGTTCTCGGAAAAAGAGGCAGAAAGATGTGAGGCCAGAAGTCTCTGCTTTAGAGAACTTACAGTCGAGCATGGGGAGCTAGCGGCATGCCAGGCTCGAACATCCCCTGGTAATGTGATACCTCTGATTGGCTCCAAACCCGTTTCTTCATCGGTGGTGCAAGGTTTTGTAACTTCCAATGGAGTCACATTCTAATCAATTTATTATCTATTGTTCAACAAGCAGTCACCATTAATCAAATAAGTTAACATAAATGTTTTTCTTGTTCGATTACTTACAGACACTATTTTGTGTTGATTATAAACGTAGTAAAATTCATCATATCAGGGGGGTAAGCGATAAAATGAAATTTTTATCTTTGTGGTGCTTATTAATAATGTCAGCTTCACTGCTGACAGGATGTGGAGCCAAATTTCAGGATATCCCAGCACCTGATCAATTTGCGGCTAATCAAGGAGAGAAAATAGGGCTCGTTTGGATGTTATGGCCCCAGGAGCCGGGACCAGATTACCAAGCTAAACACTATTGTTTAGGGCAAATGGGTCTGCTGGATATAGCAATTGTCAGGGCATTTGCTCATGAACTTGAGGATGCGCTGAGTAAAAATATTATCAATGACTTAATTGAACAAAATTACCTCCGTACTTTTACGCCTGCATTCGAAGATGTGGGCTTTTCAGTAAAAGTAAACCCCACTCCTTATTGTGTGAAAAAGTTTAGACTTTCAAGCAATGAGTTATGCACGAACGAAATAAAACAAATAGGTCAGAAATTATGCGGAGTCTATGCAACGCCCCAGTTTGAGCCTGTTTATGATTATAAACCCATATTTGATGAGCTTGATGTTGATTATTTGCTTATGATCGATATTGTCCGGCATGGGACAGGCCGGAATTATTATGCTGGAGTTCCCACTTCACCACCAAAAGGTGTTACTACCGTGTTTATGTTTTTGGTGGCAAGGAACACGATGGATATGGTCAGCAAGCGATATGTTTCCGTTGTAGAACCAGCTGTTGGCGCTTGGGATGAACCTCCCGAATATACGAATCTAATGCAGGCATCACGGGACTCATTCGAAGCTGCACTGGATGAAATATTTATCGATATTTTTAAGCAGGCTCCCTGAGTGATACCAGCTACAGGCGCAATAATGAGGTCAGCTTTCCTGTTGTTTGTTGCTGGCACAATAATCTCAGGCTGTACGGCCATGAAAGCTGGAATGGATCCTCTTGGATCCAGTGACTCTAGACAAAACAATCCTCAAAAGAACCAGGCCCTGCTTCTGGCCAGTCATCAATCCCAGAAGAAATATGATCTACTTGAAGAAGACTTACTGGGAATGTATCAGGAGGCTAGTGACAAGAAGTTGCTTATTGGTCAGCTGTTTACGCTACTTGATTTAGCAGAATTCTACACCTTCGGTTTTATCAATTATCAAAAAGCCCTTACTTTATATAGCGATGCAGAGCTACTTAACGAGAAGCTATCAAGATCAGGATACACCGCAGATCGTGTTGGCGGAGAGATCATCACCTATTATCGGGCTTCAGGTAAATATGTTGTCGCCCGAACTTTTAACCATGAGAAAATTTCCAACCGTATAATCTCCAGTCGGAAACGCATAAATCGATTTTTTAGGCATCAATCAGACCAGCTGACAACTAGTGTAACATTGCCTGCCGTCACGTCACAGGTAACCGCTAATTATGCCTTTGCCATAAATGTTGATAGGGATCTATTGAATCCTATTTATTTTGATCAATTCGAGGAGAAAATAACTAAAATAACCCGTGATTATTTTAAGCGGCGTTATAAATTACCACGAACAGAGCACCCCTATTACATCTCTTTTAACATCCTGCACGGCCTGGTGACTGTTTTCGATTTTTCTTCTCTCTCCCAAAAACAGATACAAAGGATATATACGCATCTTAACAATGCAAAGATGTCGCAAGTTGGCATCAGCAATGAACTGCAGGATGCGTACCTTGATTTTGTTGAAGTGCTTTGTTTAACAGAGTTAGGAGAGGCTAAAATGGCACTGTCCATTTTGGGGGATTTCCAACGAAAAATTGATAAGATTAACAATGATTTACTTGTGTGTATCCAGTCTATGCAGGATGCAAGAGATGCTGCTGTTACTGCCAATATTGTCAAAAATGTTGGTTTTCTGGCCCTGACCATCCTGACAATGGGACAGGCAGCGTCAGGAGGAGGGTTCTATATTAACCTGTCGCCTGCCGGCATAATGGATTATGCCGGTTCTGTGCTAACCCTGCAAAGACAACTTAAATTTACCGGCGAATCAACTTATTCAAAGAGCTGGAATATTCTTCTCGATATTAATGATCAGCTTCAGCTCTTTCGGGCAGCGGGCAAACTATACCATTTAGCTGGTGACCTGAAAAACAGTATTAAATATAACCGGGAGGCAGTAGAGATAATCGCCAATATGCGCTCTACTATTACCACTGAGGAGGGGCGTGTCTCCTTTGCCGCCTACAAAGATCAGGTATATGGTTATTTGATTGAAGATCTTTTTCGGAGTAAAAAATTTGAAGAATCCTTTTATTACGCAGAAAACTATCGAGCCCGTGCCTTGGTTGATCTGCTAGGGAGTAAGGCAAATTTATCTTTTGGCGGTAATAGCATAAATGCCTATGCCGAAAAACTAAGAAATATTCAAATATATAGGGATCAGTTGCGCGGGAATGTTGCGGTCTCCAACGAGCAGGTCGCCTATATAAAAAATATGGAAGAAAACCTGGCTCCGAAGATGTTCAACACCTCAAGAGGATTATCATTTTCCGCTAAAGCCCCAAAACAAAGCAGCAGCCCAACTAATCATAAAACTGGAGAGGGCAACGGCTCCTTTAAAGAACTACTAACACTTATCACTGTTAGCAATCTTGATTACCTGGAAATCCAAAAGCTCTTACCAGCGGATTCAACCCTGGTGGAATATTATGTCGTTGATGATCACATATATGTCTGGATCCTAACGAATAATTCTTTCATGCCTGTCAGCCTCAATATAAATCGAGAATCTACCAGGCGTGAGGTCTTAAGTTTTGTTCAGGGCGTTAAGTCTGGGCTAGGGGTGGATAATAAGAGTTTCCAACAAGGGTCAACAAAACTTTACCAGACACTTTTTAAACCGCTTGAGGCATATATCAAAACTGATTCAATCTACCTGGTGAGCCATGATTTTCTTCATTTTTTGCCTTTTGACGCTTTACATACAGGCAAGAAGTATTTGGTAGAAAAATATGCATTCTCCTCACTACCCAGCTCTTCTGTGCTGCGGTTTCTTGAACCACTTGATTATTCAAAAAAGAGTCTGCTGCTTTTGGGTAATCCCAGTATTCCGAAATCAACACATCTTGCTGACCTGCCAGGGGCTGAGAAAGAGGTGCGGCGCATCGCTGCATATTTTGCAGAAAAAAAACTCCTAATCAAGGATAAGGCAACAGAAACAAGTTTTCGAAATGAGTCGGCCAACGCAACAATAAGTCATGTCGCAAGCCATGGTCGCTTCGATGAACGGGATGCCTTGAATTCAAAGTTGTATTTAGCCGCAGACGACAAAAATGATGGCCAATTAACAGCAAAGGAAGTTTTTGAGATCCCCAAGGTAAGTAATATGGTTGTATTAAGCGCCTGTGAGACAGCTCGGGCGAAGATTTGCAGAGGTGATGAGATGCTCGGGTTCATACGCAGTTTCTTTTTTTCTGGTGCCTCATCACTTATTGCTAGTCTGTGGATTGTGGATGATAATGGAACTTTGCGATTGATGGACAGTTTTTACCGCCACCTAATCAAAGAAAATGAACCTCCATTAATTGCCCTGCAAAAGGCTAAAAAGGATATGATCTCTTCTGATTTATATCAGGTGCCATTTTATTGGTCAGCATTCAATTTATATGGCCTTGGTATATGAAGTGGAGTTTAGAGTTTCTTAACATTTCCTATTTTCATACAAGCGTTGTGTCCAACCAACTTTCTGTGAAAAAATCTGCTCTGAAGAAACTCTAAACTCTAATATTTATATCAGCCCTTCTGAAACTGCACTTCGCCTTGCGACGGATTCAGTTCCGGGTTAGGGGTAATGCGAATCTCTACCCTATAGCGTTTCTCAAGATCCAGTAAATCTGAACGCTTTTGATTAAGAAGGTATTGCGCCACATTAAGGGGTAGATTGCAGGAGATAATTTTGTTGCCCTTCTTGGCTGCACCTGTCTGGATGCGGCGCATGATGGCCAGAGCCGTGGTCTCCACAGAGCGTACGACACCGTGGCCTTGGCAATGTTCACAAGCAACATAGTTGCCCTTCTGGATTGGCGGTCCTAAGCGCTGCCGGGAAATCTGCAGCAATCCGAATTTGGAGATCCGGCTCATATCCACCTTGGCCTTATCGCGCTTCATGGAGGTCTTCATCTTCTTCTCCACCTCGCGGATGTTTCTCTTGTCACGCATGTCGATAAAATCAACGACAATGAGGCCACCGAGGTCACGTAGGCGTAACTGGCGGGCCAGCTCTTCAGCTGCCTCCATATTGGCCAGGGTGATTGATTTCTCAAAGTCCTTGTCCTTGGAGGTGCGGCCAGAGTTGACATCAATGGCCACCAGGGCCTCGGTGGGATTAATGACAATAGAGCCGCCAGAGGGCAGGGGAACCTGGGGCTGATACATCACCTCAATCTGCTCCTCCACCTGGTACTGGTTAAAGATGGGGCGAGAACCACGATGCAGCTTAACCTTGGCCGTGCGTTGACGGGCTGGTAGTAGCTCTAAAAATTCTTGAACCTTGGTGTAGACCTCTTGGTTGTCCACCATGATTTCTTGGATCTCTGGGGTGAAATTGTCACGCAAAAAACGCGACACTACATCTTGCTCTTTGTAGACAATGGCGGGTGCCTTCTCGGTCTGGCCCTTGTTCTTGATCTCTTTCCACAGGTTGAGCTGGTAGCGGATATCCTTCATCAGCGCAGTCTTGGTGACATCGGTACTGGCGGTACGGATAATATAGCCGATCTCCTCGGGCAATTTCGCTGAGATAACGATTTCGCGTAGCTTGCTGCGGCGCGCCTCATCGCTGATCTTGCGGGAAATGCCGTGGGAATCACTGCCTGGCATCAACACTAGAAAGCGGCCTGGCATGGAGAGGAATGTGGTGATATTGGCACCCTTGTTGCCGGTGGGTTCCTTAACCACCTCCACCAGAACCTCCTGGCCCCGGCGGATGACCTCCTGGATCTTCAGGCGTTTCCAGTGGGTGCCCTTGGGAACTTCTTTGCAATAATATTCAGGGTGGATATCGCTAAAGGGTAGAAAGCCATTTTTACCTGTGCCCATATCAACAAAGGCTGCCTGCAGGTTTGGTTCAATGGCGGTGATGATGCCCTTGTAGATATTGCCCTTAGTTTGGGCGCGGACCACGGTTTCGGTATTGAATGACTCTACCTTGCCATTTTCCAGCAGGGCAATACGGCATTCTTCTGGCTCATCGGCATTGATGAGCAGTTTGAAGGCAATATTGTCATCTTTGGCAGGCGTGGTGCTGGCAGCAGCCTTGGTAGGTTTTGTTGCGGGCTTTTTGCGACGATTATTGCCCTTTTGGGCGGCAGGTTTCTTGGCTGGTTGTTTTTTTGCTGTCTGCTCAGTATCCTTGCTGGCTGGCTCAGCGCTTTCTGCTGAGGCCTCGCTTTTGGGGGCAGCCTTAGGTTTACGGCGGGGCGCTCTCTTGCGAGCCGGTTTTTTCTTTTCAGACGCTTTGGTCTCGTCTGTTACCTCTGCGGTTGCTTCTGGCTGCTTTGTTGGATTGCCGCTAGGAGCACTCGTTTCTGTTGCCTCGACCTTGGGCTTACGACGGGGTGCTCTCTTGCGTGTCGGCTTTTTCGTTTCTACCGTATCTGCTTGTTTGGCGGTTTTTTCTTTTGCTGGCACAGCTGTGCTGGCACTGCTCTTGGCAGCTTTTGGCTCGCTGGCTTTAGTAGCCTCGGCGCTATTGCTCCGGCTGCGACGAGGCGGCCGTTTGCGAGGCCGTCTTTTGGGCTTGGGCTTTTCTATTGCCTTGTTGCCGTCCACGTCCTTTTGTGTAGCCTTATTTCCGGCGGTGTCCTTGGGTTTTGCTGCTGCTTTATTACCGTCCACCTCTTTAGGCTTAGTTTTTTGCTTGGGTGTTGTTTTTGTTACTTTCTTTTCGTCTTCTGATGACATAATATTCCTTTTATGACTGGCCTTGTTCACTTTTTAGGTGATGAACAGGGGCAGTCCTTAACTTGTGCTGCTCCTTCCGTATCTGGAGGGATAGGCAGCTGATAATACGTTTTGCCCTGGTGGGAATGGCTGATAACCAGACCTTGTTGGTGCAGGTCAACCATGAACGGCTTAATGTCGTTTATGTCATAGTTGAGCGCCTCGGCAATATCCGCAGAGGGACAAGGCCGGCGCTGAAGCATTTCAAGGATCTCTGTCTGTTCCGGTGTACGGAGGTGAGAGCGTTCCCGTTTGGCAAAACTGGCGATAATTTCTACATTGCCGGTTAATTGGCTGGCAATGCGTTGTAATTCTTGTTCCGAAAGCGCTTCGGCAAAAGTCTCAAGGGGTGGACGAACCACGGTATTGAGTTGAACCCGGTCAGGCTTGATGCGTTGCACGGCCTGGGCCAGGGCGTCGATGTCCTGGGCGCTGTCATTAATTTCTTTGCAGAGGAGAACCTCAAGCCAAACCTGGCCAGAGAAATTCTGGCAAAATTGTTCTGTACCACTAATGATCCTGTCAAGATCCACACAATGGGCTGGCCGGTTAATACGGCGAAAACTCTCGGCGCGTGCTGCATCCAACGAAGGGATGACGATATCTGCCGCCATCAGCTCTTCTTGTACATCTGGGCGATGCATCAGGGTGCCGTTGGTGAGGATAGCTACTGGTTTACCGATTTTAGCCTTAATATGCCTGATGATTCTACCCAAACCACTGTGCAGGGTGGGTTCCCCTGTGGCCGTGATGGTGCAGACATCAATGGGCTTGGCCTCATTTTCATTGGCCAATAACTCGTTAATTTCTGCAATGATATCCGCTGTAGGGGTGTATTCTCGGCGCTCACAACTATGGATAACGGTACGCCCCACCTCGCAGTAGATACAGTCCAGGGTGCAGGTCTTGGTAGTAAGGAGATCAATGCCCTGGGAAAGGCCAAGGCGCCGGGAATTAACCGGGCCAAATAGATATTTCATGGATGTGAGCAGGGTGAATCAGTGAACAGAAATTGATAGGGTGAAGATACAGGTAAATATATACATCTCTTTAATAGTCTATCTCTGGGCACTAAGCAAGAAAAATTACGCTGTTACCATGTTATGCTGTTAGTTTTCCTTGACACCCATGGGGGCAGGGCGTAAGTAAAACTGTTTATATCTGTGCTGGCTTTCTGCACAAGTTCCCATCCTCAATAGGACAGGGGAACTACAATTACAATATATACAGGGAAAACATATGCGCAGTCATGCGGTTACAAAAGGATTGGAAAGGGCACCCCATCGCTCTCTTTTTAAGGCCATGGGTTATACCAACGAAGAATTGTCTCGGCCATTGATCGGGGTTTGCCATGCCCAGAATGAGATTATTCCTGGTCATTTTGATCTCAACAAAATTGTTGACTCGGTTAAAACTGGTGTGCGCATGGCTGGCGGAACACCGGTGGCCTTTGGCACTATTGGGGTTTGTGATGGAATTGCCATGGGCCATACAGGCATGAAGTACTCCCTGTGTAGCCGCGAGATCATTGCTGATTCGGTGGAGATCATGGGCATGGCACATCCCTTTGATGCCATGGTGCTTATCCCCAATTGTGATAAAATTGTGCCCGGTATGCTCATGGCTATGTTGCGTCTCAATATTCCGGCCGTCATGGTCAGCGGTGGCCCCATGCTTACCGGCCGTTATCATGGTGAGAATGTGCATCTTGTCTCGGTCTTTGAGGGTGTGGGCAAGGTAAAGGCTAATACCATGTCCCTGGATGAGTTGGAGGAACTGGAGGAAAATGCCTGCCCTGGTTGTGGTTCCTGTGCTGGTATGTTCACCGCCAATTCCATGAATTGTCTCACTGAGGCCCTTGGTTTAGGTTTGCCTGGTAATGGAACCATTCCTGCCGTGCATGCCAACCGCCAACGTCTGGCCAAACATGCAGGCATGGCGGTAATGAACCTCTTCCATGAGGATATTCGCCCCCGTGATATCGCCACCACCGAGGCCTTTGAAAATGCCATGGCCGTAGATATGGCCCTGGGCTGTTCCACCAATACAGTGCTTCATGTCCCTGCCATTGCCAAGGAGGCTGGCGTTGATCTGCCCTTGGAGACCTTCAATAAGGTGAGTAAACGAGTACCCCATATCTGTTCCCTCATCCCTGGTGGTACCCACTCCATGCAGCAACTCTACGAGGCGGGTGGCGTACAGGCGGTGATGAATGAATTGCTGGACAGCCAGGATAGCCTGAATCAGCAGGTTATGACTGTTACCGGGCATACCTTAGGTGAAAACCTGAAAAAGGCGCAGGTGCGAGATTCTGAAATCATCCGGCCGGTAAGTAACCCCTATCATAAGGTGGGTGGTATTGCGGTGCTCTACGGTAACCTTGCCCCTGATGGTGCCGTGGTTAAGCAGTCGGCTGTGGCAGAAGAGATGCTCACCCATACTGGCCCGGCTCGGGTCTATAACTCTGAGGAGGAGGCCCAGGCCGCTATCCTTGGTAATGCCATTAATCCTGGCGATGTCGTCGTTATTCGTTATTGTGGCCCAAAAGGTGGCCCTGGCATGCCAGAGATGCTTTCCCCCACTTCGGCCATTATTGGCATGGGCTTAGGCACCAGTGTGGCTTTGCTTACAGATGGTCGTTTTAGTGGCGGCACCCAAGGTGCCTGTATTGGTCATATTTCCCCTGAGGCAGCCAACGGCGGCCCCATTGGTCTTATTGAAGAGGGTGATATCATTACTATTGATATTCCAAATAATACCCTTAAGGTTGAGCTGGATGATGCCACCCTGGCCACGCGTCGTGAGGCCTGGCAGGAGCCAAAGGCAAAGATTACCACGGGCTACGTGGCACGTTATGCAAAAATGGTTACCAGCGGTGCTACTGGCGCAGTTTTAAAGGATTAAACAACTGCAGTTACCAGTTGTCAGGTTCAAATTGGAAGAACTGATAAACTGGTAACTGATAACTGGAAACTGTCTTTTTGCGTCTATTCTGTTCTCTGATCCTGCTGCTCCTCGCCTCCACTACCGCCTTTGCCGCTGGTCTGGCTGATTCGCCGTGGAAAATAACGGCAGATCGCTTCACCCGTACTGCTAATGGTAATGATGTTATTGCTGAGGGCAACGTGGAGTTGCTCAACCAGGCCCAAGGCCAGGAAACGGTGACCCTGCGTGCTGATTGGTTGCGCTATGATTCTGCTACAGGTCTGGTGCATGCCAAGGGTAATGTTCATCTCAAGACAGCGGGGCAGGTGGCTACGGCTGGGGATGCCCAACTTCTGCTCAATGAACAGACTGGCGTACTCAAGCATTCCACCATTTTTTTTGAGGATCGGAACCTCTACTTTGCCAGTGAAGAGGCGCGTAAAGAGGGAGAAAAGATTTATTATTTCCATAACGGCGTTTTTACCACCTGTGAAATCACGGAGGAAACAGCGCCGGTATGGAGCATTAAGTCGGTTGAGGCAGATATTGATATCGACGGTTTTATTTTTATGAAGCATTGCATTCTGCGCCTCAAGGATGTGCCGGTTCTTTATTTTCCCTTTCTCACCTTTCCTGGGCACCGAGACCGGCAGACCGGTTTCATGGTGCCGCCGGAGATCTCCACCTCTGATCGTAGTGGTTATGGTCTGACCACGCCTTTTTTTATTAATCTTTCTCCCAGCTCAGATATAACTCTCTATCCTTCCTATCTTGAAAAGCGGGGGGAGCATGTGGGTGGTGAGTTTCGCCATATCTTTGACTATGGCACCAAATTGCAGCTCCAGGCCTCCTATCTGGATGATAAGCTCATTGATACGCCTAACACGCCGGATAATGATGATAATGATTATAAAGATGATGGCTATATGCGTACCAGGCGAGATCGTTACTGGGTGCGCGGCAAGTTTGACCATGAGTTTGGCGAAAATCTTAATACCATGGTGGATGTAGATTTTGCCTCAGACCGAGATTTTTTAACAGATTTCGAAGAGGAAATGACTGGTTTCAAGGCCGCCAGCCGTCAGTTTCTCATTGATTTTGATCGAGGCTTGGGCGAGAGTTCTTTAGGTTGGCGTGACTCTTCCCTACAGGTCAATAAATGGTGGGATACCATCTATTTTGGTGGCGAGGCCGTGCTTGTTGATGAGCATGAATCCCACCGTACCCCTGGTAAGGATGCTGTGAACACCCTGCCTCATCTCTTGAACAATGGTATGGTTGATCTGGCCGGGACAGGGGTGAATCTGAACTGGGATGCCGATTACGTTAATTACTCCAGGGAGGAGGGGGTGGGGATGCAGCGTGTTGATCTCTTCCCTCGTCTGTTGGCCCCTCTGCCGGTGGGCAGATATCTGGAGGGCTCAGTCTTGGGTGGGGTGCGGCAGACCTATTATTTGGTGGAGACCCATGGGAATGCCACCTATGATGGTGATACCTCGCCGGATCGCTCTGCGGTATATGGCAAGGTGGATCTTGCAACCTCTGTGCATCGTGATTTTGGCCTGAAAATTGGCTCGGTGAGTTGGTTAAATCACATGCTGCGACCCCATATAAATTATAGCCATCTCTCCCATACCTCTGGCCAGGAGAACCTCCCTGATTTTGATGCCTTGGATCGAGTCAATTCTGGTAATAGTATTGGCTATGGCCTGGATAATCATTTTCGTATTGGTGGTATGGCAGATGACAAGGCTTATAACCGCTATTACGGTCTATTTAAGGTTTCTCAGAATTATAATTTTCAGAAAACTCGGGAGGATCATCCATACTCAGAGGTTCTGTTTAATCTGGAACTTTATCCCCTCGAACGCTTATACCTCAAGTATGACACCAACTTAAGTGTCTACGGAGATGGGTTTACCCAGTATGATTTGCTCACCCGTTACAGCCATGCGCGGGGTTCTTTTGCCCTGGATTACCGCTATACCAAGTTTTCGGATGTACACGAGATCAATGGTCTTCTGGAAATGGGTCTGACTGAGGCTATTTCTTTTCGGGGAGAGTTAAAGCAATCTTTACATACCAATCGTATCATCAACCAAACCGTGTCACTTGTCTACATGGCCGACTGCTGGGCTGTTCAATTAGCCCATTCTAAAAATGAGGATGACAGTCGGTTGGCTATTTATTTTTCCCTGGTGGGTGCAGGACGTACCGTTGGTTTTGGCTATGCCGATGATTTAAGTGGTAATTATTCGGTAAAGTATAATGATGACGCCTTAGGGCATACTACGTGGAATAAAGACGAATAATTTGCGAAATTTTCATATCGCCCTTAAAAATATAACCACGAAAATAAACTTATGAATATTGACATCTTTAACGGTGATGCCGACGGCATCTGTGCCCTGCAGCAACTCCATCTGGCCCAGCCCCGTGAGGCGGAATTAATTACCGGCGTAAAGCGTGATATTAACCTGCTCTCCCATCTGCAAAAGCGTACTGATCTGGCAGGCGCAAAGGTGACAGTTCTTGATGTTTCCATGGCGGTGAATGGTGAGGCTCTGGCTGATTTGCTTGGCCAGGGGGCTGATGTGTTTTACGCTGATCATCATAAGTCTGGTGATATCCCTGATCATCCGGGCCTTACGGCGCATATTGACCTGAGCCCGGCCACCTGTACCTCGCTGATTATTAACGAGTATCTGCAGGGCGCATATCCTGGTTGGGGAGTGGCGGCTGCCTTTGGTGATAATTTTCATGGCACGGCCCGGGATGTGGGTCAGAAATGTGGTTTTTCTGCGGCTGACCTGGAGAACTTATGTGAGCTGGGTGAGCTGCTCAACTATAATGGCTATGGTCGGGATATGGCGGATCTCCATTTCCATCCGGCGGATCTTTTTCAAGCGGTGCAACCCTATGAGCAGCCACTGGATTTTTATAAAGATGCTGAGGCCCTCGCTATCCTGCGTCAGGGATATGAAGATGACATGGCTTTAGCTCAGGCCGTGTCCCCCATTGAGGAGCGGGTTCAAGGTCGGATCTATCTTTTTCCCGAGGCTCCCTGGGCTCGGCGTACTGCTGGCGTATTTAGTAATGCCATGGCCCGCGAGGAACAAGACAAGGCCCATGCCCTGTTGGTGGATAATGGCGATGATAGCTATGTCGTTAGTGTTCGTGCCCCGCTGGCCACAAAGCAGGGTGCGGTAGATCTCTGTCAGTCCTTTGCCACTGGTGGTGGCCGTGCTGCTGCCGCTGGTATCAATCATCTCCCCGCAGATGAGGTGGATCGTTTTCAGGAGGCCTTTTTTGCCATGTTTGCTTGAAACGCGTTTCAAGCTTGGGGTAATGGATACCCATGTTTTTAAGGATGGGACTTGAGAAAAAAGGCAGGGACGGTGTGCAAAATATGCTATGATTTCAAGTGCCTTATAAACTTTCTTAAAGCTCTCCCCCTTCAGCTTCAGGTTTAACCATGAAAAAATGTTGCTCTCTCGTTGTTCTGCTCATTCTCCTCGTCCTCTGTCCTGCCCTGTTGCTGGCCAAGGGTGATGCCAAGCCCAAGGCTGCTGATTTGGTCAGTGATGGCCAGGCCATCGATATTACTTCAACGCGATACCAAAAACTCTTTGCAGAGTTGGAAAAAGAGCATGGTTTCTCCCGGTCTGAACTAGATACCCTTTTTACTGGTGTCACAATCAAACGCCGAGTTTTGGTGCTCATGGACTCCCAGTGGGAGGCCAAGCCCTACTATCAATACCATCCCCGTTTCATCACCCCAGCGGTCATCAAAGAAGGCAAGGCCAAACTTGTGCAGTACAAGGATATTCTTGATCGGGTTGAAAAGGAGGTCGGGGTGGAGCGCGAGGTAGTGGTGGCTATCTGGGGTATTGAGACCCGCTTTGGTAAGCATAAGGGTGGGTTTGATATGTTTCAGACCCTCAATACCATGTTTGATGCCTATCCACGCCGGAGCAGTTTTTATCGCAAGCAGCTCATTCATTTTCTTCTTCTCTGTCGGGAAAATGGTGTTGATGCCCGTAACGTACCCGGCTCTTACGGTGGAGCCTTTGGGCAGACGCAATTCATCCCTTCAAGTTTCCGTGAGTATGCGGTGGATTTTGATAAGGATGGGCGACGTGATGTCTGGCTTTCGGAAGCAGATGTTTTGGCCTCCATTGCCAACTATCTGCGGCGCTTTCATTGGAAGCTGGCGGCACCCATCTATGTGGAGATTGGCCCGGAGCTCCATGATTCTGAGCTCACTGCAGCATATAAAAAAGGTCGTAAAGGGCGGGTGGCGGTGTCAGTTGTTGCTAAGGTGCAAGGCATTACCATGCCAGCTGTACCAGGTAATAAAAAGGTCTCAATTGTTGGTCTTGAGTTGAATGACAAAGGTAGTATACGCTATGTGGCCGGGTATCCAAATTTTAACGCCATCACTGCCTGGAATCATTCCAACCGCTATGCCATGGCGGTGACAGAGTTGGCGGAGAAACTGAAGTGAAACAGTTGTCTGTTATCTGTAGTTCTGTTCTGTATATTCCCCGCCAGGAAGTCTCTTTGCTGCTGATAACTGAAAACCGATAACTGACAACTGTCCTTAATTTATGCCCTCTACCTTTCGCCTTCGGCTGAAAATCATTCTCACCCTCACAGTCTTCCTTGGCTTGGCCATGGTGCTCAGTGATGTGATCCTTACCTTAAATCATCAGAAAAATCTCATTCTTGTCGAGGTGGAAAAGGCACAGGTGACGGTATCCCTGCTGGCGGATCAGGCTCGGCTGGCTATGGGCGGTGGAGCTCAGCGGGGCAGGTTGTTAGCTGATTTTCGTCAGTATGATCTCGCCCTCAGATTGGCTGAGAATAGTGGGGAGGTTTGGTATGACTCTATCCAAGCCAATGATAATGTAGGCCACAAGATAAAACAGCTGGCCAAGTTGGCTCAGGCATCTCGCCGCGAGCAGGTGCAGTTTTTGTATGGCCCTCCAACTTTTCTGGGTCGGCAGTATAGCCATTTTGTCGTAGCCAGGCCCATCCTCCATAGCAGTGGTCAGCAGCAGGGGAGCCTGGTGCTGGTTGCAGATCTTGCTGGAGTGCGGAGTGGAATTTTCGCTGGCCAGCGCCTTTTTCTGGCCTATTGTTTTTTTAACCTGGCCCTCCTCGTCTTTTTGGCCTATCTGCGTCTGGCCCGGATTATCATTAAGCCCTTGCAGAGTCTGGCAACCCGGGCAGAGGAGTATCGTGATGAGGGGGATTTTCTTTTTCGTTCTGATCAGCGGAATGATGATTTTTCTTCGTTATCAACGTCCCTTAACTCCATGCTGCGCCGTATTAATACTGACCGAGAAAAATTGCAGGGAATGGTGGCCCAGCTGGAAAAGGCCAATCTCTCCTTGCTCCAGGCCCAGGAAGAGGTGATTCGGGCCGAGAAACTTGCCTCGGTTGGCCGATTGTCAGCAGGAATTGCCCATGAGATTGGTAATCCCATCGGTATTGTCTTAGGCTATCTTGAGTTGTTGGATCAGGATGATCTGGCCCCAGTAGAACGGGCTGATTGTTTACAGCGGGCCATGGCTGAGATCCAGCGTATTAATACCATTTTGCGTCAGCTTCTTGATTTGTCACGGCCCAGCCAGGACGGGGTGGATGTGGTGGCCGTGCATGGGTTGCTTGATACAGTTTGCCAAGGTTTGGCCCTGCAGCCTTTGCTGGGTGAGATGGAAGTTTCCCTGGAGTTTGAGGCCGACCATGACCAGGTTCTGGCCGATGGCGAGAAGTTGCATCAGGTTTTTTTGAATCTCATCATGAATGCAGCTGATGCCTGCCGGGAGAGTTCTCAGCCCCGCCTTGTTATCCGCAGTTGCACACAGGAGGGTGAGGGGGGCGAAGGGGACGTTTTGCAGATCAGCTGGCAGGATAACGGCCCTGGCATAGCGCCTGAGAATATCGCTGCGGTCTTTGATCCCTTTTTTACCACCAAAGAACCGGGCATGGGAACAGGCCTTGGTTTGTCGGTGAGCTATATGATTATTGAGGCCGCAGGTGGCAAGATTTCTGTGACCAGTGAGGGTGAAGGACAGGGCACAACCTTTACCGTGTTGTTGCCTATAAACTGCAGTTGCCAGTTGCAAACTGACACCTGACACCTGATACCTAACACCTGACAATTGGAAGCTGAAAAATGACTACAGCAAAAAAAATTCTCATCCTGGATGATGAACCCAATATGCGGCACATGCTTTCCATGCTGCTGAGCAAGGAGGGCTATGAGGTGAAGACTGTGGCGGATGGCCAGGAAGGTATGGCCTTGCTCGCTAATCAGGTTTTCGATTTTATTCTCTGTGATGTCAAGATGCCCACCATGAATGGTATGGAATTTCTCGATACCTCGGCCGCTTTGCGCGCTGATGCCACGGTGATCATGATGTCTGCTTTTGGCTCCATTGATTTAGCCATCGAGGCCATGAAG
>JAOZSN010000131.1 GCA_029939635.1 Deltaproteobacteria bacterium | reverse complement strand
TTTCAGTTGTTTGTTAACCTGTCTTTTGATATCTTTAAGATTCATAAAAACCTCTATAATGGGTTAAATTCTTCGTGTCGAAGCCTTTAACCCATTATAGAGGTTTTTGTATTTAAGTCATTGTTTTATTGTAGAAATAATTAACTTATTGCAACACCCTTTAAAAGAACGTTCCGTCCGGAAGACTGCGGAGTCTTCGCAGGCCAAGTCACTTGCCAGTGGCAATTAGTATAAAAAAGGCCGGAGATAAGGTTGCAGCTTTCGATGACGGACATTCCCGTGCACCGAGCCACGGCAAGGCTCATAACTGAGTGCGAATGGAAGCCTAACGTTATGGAATTTAAAAAAAAATGTGGTTCGCTACGTCGAACATCTTGACATACCTTCTCATGGAAGCGAAGACTTCGATCGGGCAAAATAGCAGTTTTTCAAGTTCCCTTGAGTGTAAGTAAGGTAGAGATAGCCTTAAGATGACGTCTTGTTACCCCTTGCCGGGCAGCAATAAAACTACGGGCCCCTAGCCCTGCCTGCTGCTGAAGATCATCATCACTAAGCAGATCATGCCAATATTGTTGCAACTGGCCAGCATCATCAAGCTGAACCGCCGCCTTAACAGGAATCATTTCTTCGACAATATCTGCAAAATCTTCCATATGAGGACCAAAACAAACAGGTCGAGCAAAGGCAGCAGGCTCCAATGGGTTATGACCACCGGCCGAGACAAGACTACCGCCAACAAAAACCAGGTGGGCAGCCTGGTAATAGGAGGTCAACTCTCCCAAGGTATCCACCACCAACACAGAATAGTCAGGATTCCCAGCACCCTGACTACGCCGACAGGCATCAGACCCAGCGCATTCAAGCAAACGCATAACCTGCTCAGCTCGTTCCACATTGCGTAAAGCCAGGACAAGAAATAGATCAGCATGGAGATACTGGAGTTGCTTAAAGCATTGCATCACCATCTCCTCTTCACCAGCATGGGTACTGCCTGCCACTAAAATTCGCTTACCCTCAGGCAACCCTAATGCCAACCGATCAACAGCTTGTGGGGCATGATCGTCGGGCAGAGCTGCATCAATCTTTAAATTACCCAGAGCAACCACTTTATCCTGGGCCAAACCAAGATCAACCATACGCCTAGCATCAACAGTGGTCTGCATGGACAAGAGATCAAAACCATTAAAGAGATAACGAAAAAAAGAAGAAAAACGATGATAGCTACGAAAGGATGAGGCAGATATTCGCCCATTCACCAGCAAGGTTACCGTGGGTTGCGCTGATATAGCGGCTAGAAAATTAGGCCAAAAATCTGTCTCAACCTGAACGAAAAGATCCGCTCGTACTACTCGTAAAAAATGTCGAACAACCAGCCAGTGGTCAAGGGGAAAAGGGATAAAAAGATCAACCACATCACTGAGCCGCTGGCGAGCATGCTCTCCTCCGCTACGAGTAGCTGTGGAGAAGATAATCTGACTATGAGGGTACTCCTTGCGAAGGCCACGCACCAATGATACAACGGAAGCTACTTCGCCAACGGATAAGGCATGAACCCAGAGACGAGGTTTGGTCGGTGGCAATGTCGATACCTGAGCCGCCAAACCCAGACCAAGCCTTACCATGATCCGGCCACGATACTTGGGAGTCAGAACAACAACGAGCAAAACCAGCGGCCACAGCAATAGTATCAACAGATGCTGCAGAACATTATAGGCAACAAGATAGACCAATGAATATAATCCTTTTTTCAAATCATGAGCGCAACAACAACACTATTACCTTAACTGGTCGACAAGCTACACATATCAAAAAAATTCTCCGTGCCTGCCCTGGCGACAAACTCAAAATCGGCCAGATCAACGGCCCACGCTATGAAGCAGACGTGGTCACCATAGAAAACGACCAGGCCATTCTCCACATCAGCAAGCAGCTCACACCAGAGAAAATAGCACACCAGACTGATCTAATACTTGCCATGCCGCGCCCCATCATGCTCAAGCGCATCCTCTCCCAGATCGCCACCTTTGGGGTAGGTCGTCTCTTTATTATCAGATCAAACAGGGTTGAGAAGAGCTTTCTATCTGCCTCGTTACTGGCCAAGGACAATATCCACCAACGCCTGCTACACGGGCTTGAACAGGGAGGCCATACCACCCTTCCTGAGATTCACATCTTTCAGCGCTTTCGTCCCTTTGCTGAGGATTTTCTACCCACCATATCAAATAAGTACAATAACAAGCTTCTGGCCCACCCCAAGGTGCCGCATAACCTCAGCCAAAGCTATTGCTACGGGCAGCCAAACAAAACCCTATTAGCCATTGGCCCGGAAGGCGGCTGGGTCGATTTTGAGATAGAGACCCTCCAACAACAAGGCCTAACACCCTTCCACATGGGACCACGAATTCTGCGGGTGGACAGTGCCGTCCCTGCCCTCCTCGCCCAGATTGACCTGCTGCATGAGCAGGCAGCACTAAAATAGTAACCGTTAAATGCCTAGTCGCTGTCGTATCTTGCCAACAATCATCTCCAATTCTTTCACCTTGCAGACATAGAGACTAAAGCCATAGAGCAATGCCGCAGTGCTAACACAGGCAAACACCGCAACAAGCTGAGCAAAAAATCCGCCAAGCAACCAGCTGGCCAAAAGCCCTGTAACGAGTTGTAGCCAACCGGCCATAATCAGGGAGGCAAAAAGGGCCTTTACTACACCAATAACAATGTACCACAATGGCAACCCATCCAACTTGCCATAGAGAACAATGAGGAGAAAGAAAAAATTGCAAGCCAGAGCCCCAGAAATGGACAGGGCAATGGCGCGGTGATCAAATATCGTCACCAGCTGGGTCACCAGCAGTAGATTGACAGCCACAGCAAGAAAGCTGCCCATTACTGGAAACTTTGTATCTTTCAAGGCATAAAAAACCGGCACAATAACCTTTACAGCTGCATAGGCAAAAAGGCCAATGCTATAAAACTTCAGGGCTGCCGCAGTCTGCCTGGTATCCTCAGCATCAAAAAGACCATGTTCAAAAATCAAACGGATGATTGGTTCCGCCAGTATCCATAAACCCACCGCAGCAGGAATGGACAGGCAAAAAACCATGGTCAGCGAAGAACTAAACGCCTCCTTTACGGATGCATGGTCACCCTGAGCGGCATAGCGAGAGATCAAAGGTAGACTAGCCATGGAGATTGCTACCCCAAAAACTCCAATGGGTAACTGTACCAGCCGAAAGGCATACTGCAACCAAGACAAACTTCCCTCACCACAGGCAGAGGCGAAATTATTATTTACAAAAATATTAAGCTGAGTGGCGGACAGCCCGATCACAGCGGGAACCATCAAAGTAAGAATACGCCGCAACCCAGGATCAGCCAAATCGAGGCGAGGACGTAATTTAAAACCGACCCGCCAAAAGCTGGGCAACTGACTGGCAAGTTGCAAAACACCACCCACCAAGGTACCCATGGCCATACCAATTATTGCCTGATAGCCCTGGCGATGAAGAATATAGGCACAGAGCAAGCCACCGATAATAGAACCAATATTAAAAAAACTCGATGCCATGGCAGGCACAAAAAATCTACCCTTTGTATTCAAGCCGCCCATAACAACCGCTGACATGGAGATCAGCACCAAGAACGGAAACATGATCATGGTCAACAATGTGGTCAAGGCCACTTGCCCCTGCACAGCCTCATACTCTGTCTGCACCATAAGACGAACAATATCTTCGGCAAAGAGAATACCTAGCAGAGTCAATCCACTTAAAAAAACAGCAAAAAAACTTAAAACATTATTGGCTAAACGCCAGGTTGCCTTCTCTCCTTTTGTACTGTCATAATCGGCAAAAACCGTTACGAATGCGGCAGATAATGCCCCTTCGCCAAAGAGATCACGCAGCAAATTGGGAATACGAAAGGCAACAACAAAGGCATCATAGGCATGGCCAGCGCCAAAAAAGGCGGCAAACACCTGTTCACGAATGAGACCCAGCACACGGCTGCACATCACTGCCGCACTGACCATGCTGGCGGAGCGGGCAATTTTTCCGGTATCTTCAGAGGCCTTGCGCATTATTTCCAATTACTTTTTTTAAGGAGAAAGGAAAGGAATACTTCCTGGATAACTACTTGATTTGTAAAGAACAAAACTATAATATATCTTTAAATGGCTACATCTTTATATAATTTCTGTCTCAACTATTTCTATCTCATTATTGACAGAATGATCCGTTTGTACCAATATTCCACCCAATACGCCATTGCTTAATATACCTCTCTCTTCACAGGGAGCACCTACAAGGGATTCGTCCATGGGACAAAAACAGATTCGAAACATTATTCTCCTTGGTCATACTGGCTCAGGAAAATCATCACTTACTACTTCCCTACTCAAGGCAACAGGTAAGGAGGTTTCTCGCGAACAGCTCAAAAAAAATATCCTTTCGACCGCCTTTACCTCTACCTATAACGGTAATGAATTGGTGTTTATTGATACACCAGGCAATGACAATTTTTCCCACGACAGCAAAATAGCGGCCCATATTGGTGACAACGCAATCCTGTCCATTTGCGCAGACGAGGCCCACTCCTTTCAGACAGAAAAAGCCGCTCAACTGATCCAACGTTCCACCATGCCTTCCATCCTTTTCATTAATAAAATGGATGTGGCTGCTGCAGATTTTCCTGCCACCATTGCGGCTATCAAAAAAAATATCCTGCTGGATCCTGCCTTGATATTTTTACCCATTAACAGTGGTGAACAATTTTGTGGGGTGATCGATGTTATCCACGAAAAGGCCCTCTATTTTACAAAAGAAGGTGTGGCAGAAAAGTCTATTCCTGAAGATATGCAAGATGAGGCATTTCTTGGACTGCAGAAACTCATGGAGCAGGTGGCAGAGACAGATGATGACCTCATTGAAGAATTTCTTGAAGAAGGGGAGCTTGACGAGGAAGATCTCATTGCGGGATTGCGCCAGGCTGTAGCTAGTTGTGCTCTGACTCCTGTCCTACCTGGTGCGGTAAAAAAACAGTTTGCAATCACAATCTTGCTTGAAATGATTACTGAGCTTTTCCCTGCCTCACCCCCAGCATCAGAGAAACTACAGGCCCAAATTTTCCGCCTCGATAACAATCCTGAATATGGCACCCTCCTCTACTGCAAGGTTAACCAAGGCACCCTGACCAAGCAGCTCTACAATATTTCACGCAACTTCGAAGAACAGGCGGAGAAAATTTTCATCCTGGATGGCGACACCCTCATTGAAACGACGAGTCTACAACCAGGTATGATTGGTGCCCTGAGTGGTCTTTCCGGCAGTGGCCCCGGCGACACCCTCTGCTCTGATAGCGATGGTACGCTCCTTGCTGACCTTCCCCGGCCTCAGCGCCCTACCACCACCAGCGCCGTAAGCAGCTCAGGAACTGACATTGAGACCATGTTTACGGCCCTGGCCATGGCCATTGCTGAAGACCCTTCCCTGCACTTAGAACACCAACCAAAGACTGGCGAAATCCTGCTTTCAGGACAAGGCCCTTATCACCTGGAAACAGCCTGTCGCAAGATCAAGGAAAAATTTGGCATCACGCTGGCCATGACGCTGCCCAAGGTTCCCTATAAAGAAACAACACAGCCCACAAGCAATGAACAAAAATTACTGGAACCAATTATGAATCTGACCATTACCCTGCCGGTGGACAGTGTGGGCTGCGTAGTGAGTGATCTTAATGATAGACGGGCCAAGATCATGGAAATGAAAACAGAACCTGGCAACGAGATCATCATCATCAACGTCCCCATGGCAGAGATTCTTGAGTATGGCTCTGATCTTGCTAGCCTTACCGAGGGGCGTGGCTCCTTCAAGGCTACCTTTTCCCATTACGAACAGCTCCCCACAGAGATGGCCCATACGGTCAGCGACTAACCCTCTAGTGAGCGCGGGAAAACATCCTTACTAAAATCTATTAATATCAGCTTTCAAGTCGACCTTCAAAAAAATATGTCGGATCATATCGAGCAAATTTTTCAATGCGGTATCCTTACCCTTAGTGATAAGGGTGCCCGTGGCGAACGCCAAGATACCAGCGGCCCACAACTGCAAAGGCAACTAGCTGCAGCTGGTCCCTTTGCCATTCGTAAAAATGCCATTATACCTGACGAAGCTACAGCCATCTCGACCATCTTGCAGGAGTGGGTAGACGACGAAAAGCTGCAACTTATTCTTACCACAGGCGGCACAGGAGTTTCGCCCCGTGACAACACCCCAGAAGCTACCCTTGCCATCATAGACAGAGAAATACCCGGCATCAGTGAAGTCATGCGGGCCGCCAGCTTTGCAAAGACCCCTAATGCCATGCTGTCTCGTGGCATAGCAGGTATCCGCCGGGGCTGTCTCATTATCAATTTACCTGGCAGTGAACGAGCAGCAAGAGAAAACCTGGCGGTTGTTCTTCCTGGACTGGCCCACGCCGTTGCTAAGATCAATGGCTGTCAGGCTGATTGCGGAACATGATTAGCAGGGGAAATATCGAGTAAAACGGAGCGCTAGCAGCAGAATACATTTCAGCGCATAAAAAAAAGCCCTGCTTTGAGAAGCAGGGCTTTTTTTTATTAAGCGTAGGTATCAATTGTTGATTCCGTCGGAGGTGGGACTGGAGCTTGCTCTGGCCTTTCACTTGCGGTACTATTTTGATCAGCGGTCTGGGTTGTTTGCGAGACTGCTCGAGATGTCTCAAGGGCGGCGGCAGAAAAATTGGCAACCACAGCAGGACCAGCATCGGAGGCCTGCCCAGCCTGGGAAATTTCATTTTCTTCGTTGGGGGGACGGTTACCACTACTTATATCAGTACGCTGAACCTTATCTCCACCTTGAACTATACTTAAACCAGCTTCAGCAATCATGACAGCCCTCCTTGCTTAGTAAAAAACGGTTAAATCATTTTTTAATAATAATCATATTTAACCAACATAACCAGTTCAATTATCACTTTTTTAATTTTTCGCAGCAAAAAGCACCACTATACTGTATATTATTCGCCTTTTCTTGTAACAGTCCTGCAGCACCTCGGCACTGCAAAACTGTTACATTCCGGGTTTTGCCTAGCTCCTTGCTCATGGTGACACATATCTTTTATTTAGTGTCTGTCCAGAAATAAATCATTTTGTTCGAGATCAAGGAACAGTGAAAATTAAAAAGCGCAGCATATTAGTGATATGTGAGCATTTTTCATTTTTTGCTGTAACACAGAGATCGGACAAAAAGGCCATTTCTGAACAGGCACTTATTTAGCTTATAACTACCGTCTGAACGGTACAGACTTTTTCAGGAGCATCTCATGTCTCAGGAAGTTCGCTTACGTTTTCCTCCCAGCCCAACTGGGTATCTTCATATTGGCGGTGCCCGTACTGCTATCCTAAACTGGCTTTATGCAAAAAAACATAACGGTAAGCTCATATTACGTATTGAAGATACTGATGCGGATCGCTCCACAGAAGAATCCATCCAAGGTATTCTTGACGGTCTCAACTGGTTGGGTATTGATTGGGATGAGGGTCCTTATTTCCAAACGGACTTCACCAATGAGCATGAGGCAGCTGCCCAGCAATTGCTGGACAACGACAAGGCGTATAAATGTTTCTGTACCAAGGAAGAGCTTGAAGCCAAACGAGAGGCTGCCCTGGCAGCCAAACAGGACGTCAAATATGATGGCACCTGCCGCCATTTGCCCCCTGCAGAAATCAAGGCTAAAGAAGATGCTGGCCTGGCAGCCGTTATTCGTTTCAAGGTTCCGAGAAATATCGAAGGGGCAGTAAGTTATGATGACAAGGTGCTAGGCACCATTAGTCGTAATTATACTGACATTGAAGATTTTGTCATTGTCCGCTCTAACGGTAAACCTCTCTATTTACTCTGTAATGTGGTGGATGATGTCCGTGATCGAATCAGCCATATTATAAGGGGTCAGGACCATCTTTCCAATACCACCAGACAAGTTCTTCTCTACCAATCCCTGGAAGCACCGATCCCTGTCTTTGCCCATATGCCTTTGACCCTTGATCTGAAGAAAGCCAAGATATCAAAACGCAGCCATGGTGAAATTGTCGCTGTCCATTTTTACCGTGATCACGGTTTTATCCCTTGGGCCTTTGTAAACTTTCTTATCCTCCTTGGCTGGTCCCCAGGAAATGACCAGGAGATATTCAGTAAAGAAGAATTGATTGAAATCTTCACTTTGGAGCGCATCAACAAGTCAAACTCCATCTTTAATTATCGCAAGGGTGACCCTAAATTTTTCACAGACCCCAAGGCCATTAATATCAACGCCCATTACCTGCGCACTATGGATATTAGCGATATCGGCCAAATGGTCAAAAAAGAACTTCAAGCAGAAAACATATGGGATGATGCATATGAGGGTGAACGCAAGGAGTGGTACCTTACCACCCTGT
>JAOZSN010000016.1 GCA_029939635.1 Deltaproteobacteria bacterium | reverse complement strand
AGGCAACACACTAAAACTATTACATGTAATGATAGGCAGGTCAAGAAAATCTCTTGCCTTTTTCGTGCTATTTCACCCTTTTAGCCACAGATTATGCCGCGCGAAAATTTGCCAGACCACTACCGGTTGTAGGGGCACTTCTTTGCTACAGGCTAACACTCGTCCCGCCTCATTTTCGGGGAGCACAGTTGTGGATGGCAAAAAAATCCACAACCATCTATATTATTTGAGATTCCCGCCGAAATCAGGTACAAACGAGCTTATATTCTCTTTTACATACTAAGATCCCCCACAAATGAACCCCTTGGTGAAGTCTTACTTCGTATCACCAGCACCCCATATTGCTAACTATTCCATGCACAAAACACTTCTCCTCACGCTTATTACCTCCTGTTGTTTACTCCTTTGCTGCTGCGGAAAACCACCCATCCGCCACCTCAACTCAGATGTCGCCCTTGTGCCCATAGGTGCCAGCCAGAGTGAAGTCATTGCTATTTGGGGGCAACCAACCCAAAAGCAAATAAAAGAAGAGAGTGAGCAGTGGCTTTATGTTGAAGCAAAAAAATCACTGCTCAAGCGAATTTGGCTCATTAACTTGATAGCAGGAACAACCAGTTACGAAATCATCCAAGTTACCTTTGTCAATGGTAGTATCGCAAAAAGCTCCTTTCGCTATGCCACAGCAGAGGAATTCAAACAATCAGGCCTGACAGCCAACCCAAAAGTAAATCCTGATGAGTTTTGAATCTTCGCGTCTGCGCATGATACGGGAGCAACTTCTCCCCCGTGGTATCCATGATAAGCGCGTGCTAGATGCCATGGCCCATGTACCCCGCCATATTTTTGTCCAAGACGCCATACGCAACCAAGCCTATGGCGACCACTGCCTGCCCATTGGCGCAGGACAGACCATTTCCCAACCTTATATCGTTGCCCTCATGACCCAAGCCCTTGCTCTACAGGGTGACGAATCTGTCCTGGAGATTGGTACTGGCTGTGGTTACCAGACTGCGATACTGGCGCAACTCTGTCATCGCGTCCTTACCGTGGAACGGATAAAGCAACTCCACATAAAGGCCAGATCCACCCTTGACCAGCTCCAGATTTTCAATGTCATCTGTACCATAGATGACGGCACACTAGGCTGGCCGCAATATAGCCCATTTGATGCCATCATCGTCACTGCTGGCGGCCCTGAAATCCCCCAACCCCTCATTGACCAACTGGCAGACCCTGGTCGCATGGTTATTCCGGTTGGCGACCGCGAAAGTCAGCAGCTCGTCTTACTGGAAAAACGGGACAACGAATTAAGCCGTCAAGTCTTAGAACATGTCCGCTTTGTTAATCTCATCGGAGGACATGGCTGGCAGGAGTGAGAACGGCAGTCGCCAGTAGCCAGAAGTCAGTTATCAGTTAACTGATAACCGGCGACTGATAACTGGTAACTACCCAGCCAGCAGTGAGATGGCGACAAAACCACCGACAAGCAGCACGATGAAGGCTATGCAGAGCAGATTGAAGTAACGATCAATGAATGCCTTGGCAGGTTCACCCCATTCATACAGGAGCCAGGCCACCACGAAGAACCGACAGGCTCGAGCCAGAAATGAAGTGAGAATAAAGACGGGCAAATCTACCCTGGCAACGCCAGCGGTGATGGTGGTTAATTTGTATGGCAACGGGGTCAGGCCAAAGACAAAAACAATCCAGGCATTCCAGCGATCATAAACAGCAAAAAGATACTCCCCACCCAAACTGCTGCCAAAGGTTGAGGTCAAGTAACTTGGTAAAGCAATATCCAGACGACCATTGACCGCGGTGAGATTCATATGGGCCACATTTTCCACAATCCAACGCCCCATGGTCTCCCAGGCAAAAACTCCAATACCATAGCCAGCCAAGCCACCAAGGACAGAGGCCACGGTGCAAAACAGGGCAAAGCGGTACCATTTCTTGACATTGCCCAAAACCAGGGCAACGAGCAACACGTCCGGGGGGATAGGAAAAAAACTACTCTCCGCAAAGGAGAGCAATACCAGGGCCAGCAACCCATAACGGGTGTCAGCCCAATGCAGCATCCAGTCATAAAGACGACGATGAATGGCCCAACGTGATACATTTACTTCTTCTGTAGTCATTTTCCCTCTCTCACTGTAGCCGCCAGACCACGAACCTGATCCATCACCTCGGCAACATCCATGCTCAATAGCAACCGATCCTGCACCACCAATTGACCATCAACAACTACGTCACGCACATCCCGTGCCTTTGCCCCATAAACCAGCAGGTCACTATTGTAAAAAGGGGTGAGATGGGGCTGGTACAGATCAATCACAATACAATCGGCCTTTGCTCCTGGAGCCAGGCTTCCTAGCCCTTGCTGCCCCAAAACCGTGGCACCTATGGTTGTCGCCATCTGCAACACCTGGGAGGCGGGTAAGATCTCTGGCATCAGGCAATCCACCTTGGCAAGTCGGGCAACACTGCCCATCTCGCTAAACATATCAAGATTATTATTGGAGGCACACCCATCTGTTCCCAGGCCAACGGCTATGCCCCGTTCATGCAAGGCAGCCACAGGGGCCACGCCAGAGGCCAACTTCATATTTGATTCAGGACAACTGACCACACGGCAACCACGACTGGCCAGGATGTCCATGTCAGCACCAGTCAACCAGACACAATGAATAGCCACCACACCATCATCCAAAACACCTAGAGAATCAAGATACGCCGTGGGACTCAATCCATCCGCCCTAATCAGCTCGGCCTCAAATTTACTTTCGCCCAGGTGAATATACAAGTCAACCCCTTGCTCCTGCGCCAGCTTTCGCGCGCCCTGCAAGGTCCCGGCACTACAAGTATAGGGCGAATGGGCAAAAACTGCTGGAGTCAGCAAAGAATGGCCCTGCCAGCGCTGGCAGTAGTCAGCAACCACATCTAGGTTACGACTGGGATCGGCAACACCAGGGGCAGGAAAATCTATGACACCGTGGGCCGCCACCGCTCGCATGCCGATCTCAGCATAGGCCCGAGCCGCCCCATCCATACAGAAATAACTATCAGCGAGCAATGTTACCCCACCAAGCAGCATTTCAGCCGCAGCCAGCTTGGTTGACCAATAGACCATCTCCTCATTGACATAGCGGGACTCGGCCGGAAAGATATGCCCCTCCAGCCACTCCATAAGGGGCAAATCATCAGCTAGCCCCCGAAACAGGGTCATGGCCCCATGCACATGACCATTAACCAGACCCGGCATGACCAGACAACCGGCGGCATCAATGGTCTTTGCTGCAGCCACCTCGCCCAATTCTGCCATGGGGCCCAACGCCTTAATTGTTGTACCTCTGATAGCGACAAAACCATTGGCTATCATGGTTCCAAGCCTTGGCTGGGGCAGAATAAAACCATTTTTTATAAGGAGATCACAATGCATTGTATTTTTTCTTCAACTGCAAATATGGGAAAAGGCTAAATAGCCTATATGTCAACATCATCCTACCTGCTGGATGTACACTGCAGACCATATCACCAATTTTCTGTCAACAGAGTTCCAGCACCTCTACCATGTTTCAAGAAAAATCTTTCCATCTCTTAAATGGCGTATGCGTTACTTTTAGTACTGTTAAGCCTTCCTCGCCATAAAGGGTGGTTAACAAAACAAGGCGCCCTTAGAATTGACAGCTCCACCCTAGCTGGTGTACATTCCGAGCTGATACAAAGCTATAGGCATGGCTTGCCTGCCCTACAGCTTTCATCCTTCCTGCCTATCCCAGACTTTAATAAGGTCAC
Source organism: Deltaproteobacteria bacterium (assembly GCA_029939635.1). Lineage (GTDB taxonomy): Bacteria > Desulfobacterota > Desulfobulbia > Desulfobulbales > SURF-16 > JAOZSN01. Next base: position 23,113 of record JAOZSN010000016.1, on the reverse strand, counting down.
GGGATTAAACAAGCTACCAAAGAGGTTCCCATGGACGACTGTCTCTTCTGTAAGATTATCAATGGTGATATCCCTGCCGACAAACTCTATGAGGATGATGATGTCCTTGCCTTTCGTGACATCAGTCCCCAGGCCCCCTGTCACTTCCTGGTCATTCCCAAAAAACATATCGTTGGCCCTGCTGATGTAGCCCCGGAGGATGATGCCATTATCGGTAAAATGATGCGTGTTGGCTCTGAACTGGCCAGCAAAGAAGGGATTGCTGATGGCTTTCGGGTTGTCTTTAACAATGGTGCCTCAGCTGGCCAGACAGTTTTCCATATTCATATGCACATTTTAGGTGGCCGTGATATGGCGTGGCCTCCAGGCTGATCTAGATATAGCCCGCCTCAGCCAACCAGTTCATTCTACATTCCCAATATCAATGCCACTCAGCCCTTCTCCCATACCTAATATTGCCGGGGTTATTCTCGCCGGGGGAAAAAGTAGTCGCTTTGGCAGTAATAAGGCCATGGCCACACTTGCTGGCCAGCCCATGATCCAGGGTATCGCCAGTACCATGGCCGCGCTGTTTAGCGAACACCGATTAATTACTAATCAGCCATCTATCTATACATTCCTGGACTGGCCCATGAGCCAAGATATATTTATAGAGGCTGGTCCTTTGGCTGGTATCCATGCCGCCCTTTCTGCTATGCAGACCACAGAGATATTTTTGGTTGGCTGTGATATGCCGTTTATCAAACCAGAGCTTATTCGCCATATCTGTACTGGCCCGAACAGATCCATAATGGTTCCCGACCTTAACCGAGGTATGGAGCCCCTCTTTGGCCGCTACCATATAAACATTCTGCCAGCCCTTGAGGCTGCCCTCTCCGGTGGAGAACGAAAACTCCACAACTTTATCCTCCAACAGCAACCGACCCTCATTAATGAGGATGGGTTGCGGGAAATAGACCCACAATTAGACAGCTTCCGCAACATCAATCATCAACACGATATGCCGAGGAACAGGCCATGACCACCCCTGATCTGGATCTTGACCAAGCCACTGCACTTATCCTCAGACAAAGTCAGGCCACGCCAAGTCACAGCCACCCCCTCCTCACCTCGTGCGGTCGCCTCTGCGCCCATCCCCTAGAGGCCTCCATGGCCATTCCCCACTTCAGACAATCGGCAATGGATGGCTTTGCCATGCGCCGCAGTGAAGTACAAGAGGGTGTCGCCTTACCCATTTGTGGTGAGATTGCTGCGGGCACCACCACCTTGCCCACAAGAAAGCAAGACTGTGTTATCCGCATCATGACGGGCGGTATGGTACCGGACTGGTGCGATCTGGTCGTCCCCTTTGAAAACTGCCAGGAACACAGCCGATCCTTAACAGTTGAGCGCATTCCACGCCGCAGCCATATCCGTGAAATTGGTACTGATGTCAACAAGGGACAGGTCATTATTGCTGCCGGGGAGGTCATCACACCCGGCCATATGCACCTGGCTGCTACGGCTGGTGCTGCTGCAGTGCAGATTCATCGCCGCCCCAGGATCGCCATATTATGTACCGGCAGTGAGTTGGTGGAACGAAACCCACTCCCTGGCCAGCTGGTAAGCGGTAATCTTTTCCTGCTGACGGGCCTTATCAGCCAGGCAGGAGGCAAGGTAGTAACAGCCGTGACGGTGGCAGATGATGAACACACCATGAGTAATATCTTGGCTGAGCTACCAGAGGTAGACATGGTCATCACTACTGGCGGCATGGGACCAGGCAAGTATGATCTGGTCTCCCAGGTACTCCACAAGGCCGGAGTTACCATCCTCTACAGACAGTTACAGTTACGACCAGGAAAATCAACTCTGTTTGGGGTGGACAAACAAACCTTGTTTTTCGGCTTACCGGGCCCACCACCAGCGGTACGTGTCCTCTTCCATGAACTGGTCAGGCCTGCTATTCTGGCCCAACAAAACGCCATGGCACCACGTCCTGCGGCCCTACAGGCCCAACTCACCGCAAATCTAGCTATCCGCCAAAAGGGTATTCTCAATCTCAAAGGCGGTATCCTCACCCTGCACAAGGGTAAAGCCTTGGTCCGCCCAGCCGGACGCCACGAGGCAGCCAGCTGCATTATTTTAGTGCCTGCCCATCGGCGCTGCCTGAAAAAGGGAGAATTAGCGACGATTCACTTGACAGAAAGTTAATTTTACACCTAAACAGGGTAGGCAGTCTCACTTTATACCACACAACCATGTCTAAAAAATAGGAACACCGCAATGTTAGAATTACGCTTTATCCGTGAAAATATTGGCCTCATTACCGAGAAACTGAAATTCCGTGGCATCACCGACTCCCGCATAGGAGAGTTTTCCGCCATTGACCAGCAACGCCGTACCAACCTCAGCGAGGTGGAAGGCCTGCGCAACAAACGGAAAACAGTATCCCAGGAAATCGCTGCCCTGAAAAAAAACAAAGAAAACGCCGATAATCTTATTGCCGAGATGAAGACGGTGGGAGAACGCGTCAAAAAACTTGAAGAAGAGCTGCGTGGCATAGAAGAAAACCTGCAGGACATTGTTATGTCCATCCCCAATATCCCCCACGAATCTGTACCTTTTGGCAATAGTGACGAGGAAAATCAGGAGGTTCGTGTTGTGGGCGAAATCCCGCAGTTTGACTTTGAGGCCAAGGCCCATTGGCAGCTAGGCGAAGACAACGATACCATTGACTTTAAACGGGCTGCTAAAATATCTGGTGCCCGCTTTGCCGTACTCAAAGGCTTTGCCTCACGACTTGAACGCGCCCTGATTAACCTCATGCTTGACCTGCACACCCAGAACCACGGCTACACCGAGATGCTGCCACCCTTTCTGGTCAACACCGATTCAATGACTGCCACGGGTCAGCTCCCCAAATTTGCCGAAGATCTCTTTAAAACCGGTCTCTCAGAGCGCGATCTCTGGCTCATCCCCACTGCCGAGGTGCCCGTAACTAATTACCACCGCGACGAGACCCTGCAACCAGCAGATCTCCCCATCAAATATTGCGCCTACACCCCCTGCTTCCGCTCTGAAGCTGGCTCCTATGGCCGCGACACCAAGGGGCTCATTCGTCAGCATCAATTTGACAAGGTGGAATTGGTTAAATTCACCACTCCGGAGGATTCAGACAACGAGTTGGAAGAATTACTGGCTAATGCTGAAAAGGTATTACAGTTACTCAAACTACCCTACCGTGTGGTTGTCCTCTGTTCCGGAGACCTGGGCTTCTCGGCTCGCAAAACTTATGATATCGAGGTATGGATGCCAGCCCAAAACACCTACCGCGAGATATCGTCCTGCTCCAACTTCGGCGATTTCCAGGCCCGGCGGGGTGGAGTGCGCTACCGGCCACAGGGGGAGAAAAAATCCACCTTTGTCCACACCCTGAACGGCTCTGGTTTGGCCGTTGGTCGCACACTGGCTGCCATCTTTGAAAATTACCAGCAGGCTGATGGTTCTATTGCCTTACCAGAGGTCTTGACTCCCTATTTTCAGGATCGTCAATTTTAAAACTGCTAGGATTCATTGGCAATAGCAAGTTTGATTTGTTTCGTGCCAGAACGACTGATTGAGGGGTAGTTATCTCCGCTTTTATCAGTAAATTCCTTGATTTCCTAAATTCACTCCATCGCCAAATCAATAAGCCTATCCAACAACTCTGAAAAAGACAGTCCATACGCCTGGGCCGCTTGGGGCAACAAGCTGGTTGGGGTCATGCCGGGAATGGTATTGGTTTCAATCACCACTATCTGCCCATCATCTCCTACCATCATATCGGTCCGACTATAGCCACGTAAACTCAAGGCCTGGTGGGCCTTTATTCCATACTCCTGAGCCAAAAGACGGATACTATCATCCAACTCAGCCGGGCAGACCTCCTTGCTGGCACCCTCATTATATTTGGCCTGATAATCAAAGAAAGGGTACTCTTCACCAGGAATAATCTCCACCAGAGGTAAAGCCTGCAACTCTCTACTGCCCAACACCCCACAGGTAATCTCACGGCCTTGAATAAAGGCCTCCACCATTACCTCATCACCAAAAGCAAAGGCCTCCTGCAGAGCAGCTGACAGTTTATCAGCCTCATGCACAATGGACATCCCCAGCGAAGAGCCCTGGGCAATGGGCTTAATGACCAACGGTAACCCCAAGGCAGTGCAGCAAGCATCCACATCAAAGGATTCACCAGCCCGTGCCATCTGCCACGGCGCCACAGGTAAGCCGACATCCACATAGGCCTTCTTGGCCCAATTTTTATCCATGGCCAAGGCACTGCCCAAAACACCTGAACCCTGGTACGGCAAGCCAAGCAGATCCAAAAAACCCTGCATGGAGCCATCCTCACCTAAGGGGCCATGCAGGAGTATAAAGGCCACATCAAGACGATCAGCATCTGTGGCAAGCTGAGCTAAATCAGTGGCAGGATCATATTGATGAACCGAATATTTAGCCTCATCCAAGGCTGTCCGTACCCCTTTAGCACCAGCTAAGGAGACATCACGTTCGCCTGATTTTCCACCTGCAATAAGAGCTAACTCTATTTTTTTTGTCATTTCAAATTTCAGTTTACGATTTATAGTTTACGGTTTACGGTTTCAATATTCTTCATATGCTAAGATAAGTAACTCGTATTAATTCTCAGCTGAACCATGCACCAAAAGAAAAATTGTTGAAAATAATATTAAGGCTACCCTGAAGTTTTGTTCCCCAAACCGTAAACCGTAAACCGTAAACTGTAAACTGTCTTTCATATGTCCCTCACAAAAGAAGCCTTACAGGCCCTCCAAAAATGTGTTGACCCTGATCAACTGATCAACGCCCATGAGGAGCTGCTCTGCTATTCTTATGACGGTACCGGCCGTGAATTTCTGCCTGAAGCCGTGCTCCTTCCTGTCAGCAATGAGGAGGTGAGTAGCATCATGAAGGTGGCATCCGCCTACAATATCCCTGTGGTACCACGGGGGGCAGGTAGTGGCATGACCGGTGGTTCTCTGCCGGTGGCAGGTGGGTTGGTGCTTTCCCTGACTCGCATGAACCGTATTATCGAAATTGACAAGGACAACCAGATTGCCGTGGTTGAACCTGGCGTCATCAACCAACAGCTGCGCCAGGCTTTGCACCCTTTAGGGCTCTTTTACCCACCCGACCCAGCCAGCCTCAAATTTTGTACCATTGGCGGCAATGTGGCCGAGTGCGCTGGCGGCCCCAGTGCCGTAAAATATGGTGTCACCCGTGACTATGTCCTGGGATTAGATGCAGTGCTGGCCGATGGCAGAGAAATCAGCACAGGGGTTCGCACGGCAAAAGGGGTGGTGGGCTATGACCTTACCAGACTGCTCATTGGCTCGGAAGGCACCCTGGCCATCATAACCAAAATCATCCTGCGCGTTATCCCCCGCCCCACCAGCCGTCGTACAGTGCTGCTGTTGAGTGATTCCATTGCCGATGCAACTGGCTTAGTCGCCAGATTGCTGCACATCATCACCCCAGCCACCCTGGAATATCTTGATGCCACGGCCCTGAATATCGTTGCCGACAAGATCCCTTTCCAGCTTCCGACTCAAACAAAAGCCATGTTACTGCTTGAGCTAGACGGCAGTAAAGAAATGGTGGCCAGTCAGGCCAATCAGCTTAACAATTTTCTTGAACATGAAAATCTACTCATGGTGAAGTCAGCCAGCACAGATGAGGAGAGGGACAGTCTCTGGCAGGCACGACGGTCGGTCTCCCCGGCGGCCTTTGCCCTCAAGCCAGACAAGATGGGCGAGGATGTCGTGGTACCCCGCAGTCGCATCCCAAAGCTGGTGGCATACACAGAACATCTTGCCAAAATCAGCACACTGCCTATCTTCACCTTTGGTCATGCTGGAGATGGCAATATCCATGTCAATATCATGCTGGATCGCAGCAAGCCAGAAGAGGTAGAGCAGGCCAATGATGCCAAGCATAAATTGTTTAAACAGGTAATAGACTTAGGTGGCACTATCTCTGGCGAGCATGGTATTGGTCTGACCAAAAAAGACTATCTTGCCATAGAATTACCCCCCACCAGTCTCAACATCCAGCGCCAGCTCAAACAGCTCTTTGATCCACAAAACATTTTGAATCCCCACAAGATTTTTCCATAAAACATCACTGGTGAAATATTTCCGCCATACTTCCTGAAAAACAATTGACAAAATCACCCTTAATCATTTATAAGAACGGATTGCTTTACAGCCATAGTATTCTGATCCTGCTGTAGCAGGAATGACATATTGAACTTAGAGGACTTATCATGATTGAAGTTGAAGTGCGCGGCGATATCGAATACGCTATCCGTCAGCTAAAAAAGAAATTGCAGCTTGACGGTATGAAAAAAGAACTCAAGCGCCGTGAATTCTACGAGAAACCAAGCATGAAGAGACGTCGCAAGCAGGCCGAGGCCAAGCGTAAGCTCCGTAAAATCAGGTATCGCGTTTACCGCGACTAGTACCTTTTTTTACTGACGCATATCTTGTGCGGTCATATTCTGGGACGTCCATAACAGGATGATGGCAGAATAACGAGAGAAGCAACAACCAGCACCTTGTGCCTGATATTGTCACGCTATTCTCATTACTCCAGCCTCATCCTGGTCTCAGGATGAAAGAAGATACCCAGCCCCTTATTCGTCAGAAAAACACACCTCTCGGTGCCGAGTTCCAGGCCAGCCTGGATCTTTTTCTCCATTATCTTGCCGCTGAACGTCGGCTTGCCGCCAACACCCTCTCCTCGTATAGCTCTGATCTACATTTCCTCCTCCATTTTTGCCAACGTCGAAAGCTGACTCTAGCTAATATCACGGCCACCCATATTCACGCTTTTTTAAAGAAAAACCTGCAGCAACAGATCAGCAGCCGTTCTAACAGCCGTAAACTCTCCTGCTTTCGCGCCTTCTTTCGCTTCCTGGTCAGCGAAAATATTATCCCTACAGATCCCTGCCTCCATGTTGATTCAGCCAAAATAGGCCGCAGCCTACCCAAAGCTCTTTCCATCCACGAAGTAAACCGCCTACTGGCTATTGGTGACAACAGCAACCCCCTAAGTGGCCGTAACCAGACCATGCTACACCTGCTCTATGCCACGGGCCTCCGCGTCTCAGAGCTGGTCAACCTGCCACTCATGGCCATAAACCACGGGGCTGGCTATGTACGTATTCTTGGTAAAGGCGATAAGGAACGACTGGTTCCCATGGGCCAACAGGCCAAGAACAGCCTGCACCATTACATCAGCAAATTACGCCCCCAAATCCTAAAAAAGAAAAGCAGCCAATTTCTCTTTGTTACCGGCCATGGCACAGCCATGAGCAGGGCTCGCTTCTGGCAGATTATCAAGGAGGTGGCTCGCACTGCCGGCATCACAAAGTCAATTAGCCCCCATATGCTGCGCCACTCCTTTGCTACCCATCTGCTGGCCCACGATGCGGATCTACGCGCCGTGCAGATGATGCTGGGCCATGCCGATATTGCCACCACCCAGATATACACCCATGTTGACAGTACCCGTCTCAAGTCGATCCATAAACGCTTTCACCCAAGGGGATAAAAAATAGGAATCAGATGTTGAGAAAAGTCCTTCCCTGCAAGGAATATTGCCCAACTCATTGCAATGTTCCTTAATTAATTAGCCTAGATGTGGCATACTTAGGCTAGCCTCTCTCCTGAAACCTGACACCCGAAGCCTGAAACCTGCCGTGGAAATAATCACCTGCCACCTTAACGCCGACTTTGACTGCATGGCCTCCATGCTGGCAGCCCATCGCCTCTACCCTGAGGCTAAATTGGTCTTTCCCGGCTCACAGGAACGCAACCTACGCAGTTTCTTACACGATACGGGCCTCACCTTTGAATTCACCCGCCTTAAATCTATTGATACCAGCAAGGTGAATCGCCTCATCGTGGTGGACACCCGCCAAGCCAGCCGTATCGGCCCTTTAAACAAATGTCTGCAAAATGACGGTCTAGACATCCACCTCTACGATCACCACCCGGATCACAACGACAACCTGCATGGCAGCGTTGAAGAGGTGCGCAACGTTGGCTCCACCGCAACCCTCTTCAGCCAACTTTTCAAAGAACGCAGCATCACTATTAACGCCAAGGAAGCCACCCTGTTGGCCCTGGCCATCTATGAGGATACCGGCAATTTCACCTTTGCCACCACCACCCCCCATGACCTCCGTGCCATGGCCTGGCTCATGCAACAGGGAGCAGATATTCAAAGTGTGCATCAATACATCAACCCGGAACTCACCACAGATGAGGTGAGCCTCCTCCATGAACTGATTCAATCTGCCACAACCTACACCATCAACACAATACCCATCACCGTATCACGCATTGCCCTACCTGATTATTGTGATGAATTTGCCTTACTGGTACGCCGCTTCATGGTCATGGAGAACCTTGATGCCTTAATTGCCATTGCAGCCATGAACGACCGTATTTTTGTCATTGCCCGCAGCCGCATCCCGGAGGTCAATGTGGGCAAAATTGCCATGGAGCTAGGAGGAGGAGGCCACGCCTCAGCCGCTTCGGCCACGGTGAAGGAACGCAGCCTCGTTCAGGTGGAAGAGGATGTTATGCGGCTCCTCCATAAGCATGTCCACCCCCCAGCCATGGCCCGAGAAATCATGTCAGCTCCGGTGATCTCTATCACGCCAGATACCACCATCAGCGAGGCCAATGCTACCCTGATTCGCTACAACATCACTGTACTTCCAGTGGTGGCCAAATCTGTCATTCTGGGTATGGTTTCACGGCGGGATACCGCCAAGGCCATCTTCCACAACCTGCAGAATCAGATCGTGGCCGCCTACATGACCACCGAATTTGAAACCATCACCCCCACCGCCACCCTTCTTGAGATCCAACGCCTCATCATCACCAACCGTCAGCGTACCATTCCTGTGGTGGAGCGTGGGGCCATGATCGGCATTATAACCAGAACCGATTTATTCAGTCTCTTAGCTGGGGACCCTGCCACCCTGCCGGAGTTGAGTGGTGACAACATCAACCCCTCCACGGAACGAACCCGCAATATGGCCACAGCCATGCTTCATGCCTTGGAGAAAGACACTGTCCTGTTACTGCGGACCATCGGTGAGGTGGCAGAACAATGCGGATTCACAGCCTATGCCGTGGGTGGCTTTGTCCGTGATCTTCTCCTAAATAAAGAAAATCTTGATTTTGACATTGTTATTGAAGGTGACGGCATCTCCTTTGCCAAAGCTCTGGCTAACCAGTTACATGGTAGGGTTCGTATCCATGAAAAATTTAACACAGCCAATGTCGTGCTGCCTGATGACACCAAGGTGGATATTGCCACAGCTCGGCTGGAGTATTATGAACACCCTGCGGCCTTACCCAAGGTGGAGTCAAGTTCTATCAAGCTGGATCTCTTTCGCCGTGACTTCACCATCAATGCCATGGCCATTCATCTCAGCCCTGATAAGTTTGGTATACTGGTGGATTTTTTTAACTCCCAAAATGACCTGAAGGACGGCATGATCCGTATCATCCACAACCTAAGCTTTGTGGAGGATCCCACCCGCATCTTCCGGGCCATCCGCTTTGAGCAACGCATGGATTTCAACCTGGGCGAACATACCAAAAAACAGATAAAAAATGCTGTCCAAATGGGGCTTTTTGAGGCCCATGGCTTCCGATTTTTCCAGGAGATTAAGCATATACTGGCTGAAAAATGTGCCCTGGCTGCCATTCAACGCCTGAACCAATTCAAACTGCTGCCCTTCCTGCACCCGCAGCTCAGGATCATCCCCAGACTTGAAACCACTATGCACCAAGCGGCTCGAGCCATCTCCTGGTATGAGCTGCTCTACCTCAAAACAAAATGGAAATCATGGCTGGTGATGCTGCTAGCATTAACCTCCCGCCTCAAGACCAGGCAACTTTTAGAGATGTGCCACGGCATGGAGATACCGGAACGCTACAGCAAATTCCTTATCAATGAACGAGTGATGAGCAACCGGGCTGCCCGGGCCATTGAAAAAAAAGGTTCCCTTCTGCCCAGTCAAATTGACATCATCTTACAGGACTTGAGCCCAGAAGGTCTTCTCTTTACCATGGCCTGCTGTCGACATAAAAAGGGACAATTTGCCGTTTCAACCTATGTCACCAAGCTCTCCCAGCAACAAAATTTCCTGGACGGCGAAGATCTTATTTCCATGGGCTATCCACCAGGCCCATCCTTCAAAACTATGCTCACCCGCCTCCGCGCTGCCACCCTGGATGGCGAATGTGGGAACAAAGAGGAAGAGATAGCACTCTTGCACCAAGAATTTCCCCTTTAAAACAGTTGTCGGTTACCAGTTATCAGTTGACGGTTTGTGGTACTTGGCTTAATTAAGATAACCTTCTTGAATTGATAACTACCAACTCTACTCTGCCGACTGGTAAGACGAACACATTACCCCTTCTCCTGCCACAGGCATCATTCTCCCAAGTAAATAAAAATGCTCTTCCACCTGTCTGCTGCTGAAATTATTATTCTTATTCCTGTTTTTCTCTTTGCCCTGACCGCCCATGAATTCTCCCATGGCTATGTGGCAGCTCTCTGCGGTGACCCCACGGCCCGTATGCAGGGCAGGCTTACCTTTAACCCCATGAAACATCTTGATCCCATAGGAGCCATAGCCATCTTTCTTATTGGTTTTGGCTGGGCAAAACCAGTCCCGGTTGACCCACGTAATTTCAGAAACCCTAAAAGAGATATGATTCTGGTTGCCCTGGCAGGCCCTGGAGCCAACATTATTGTCATGGTGCTCAGCTTTATTGGTCTCCTTGGCATCGTCTTCGCCGGCAATGCCATTCCTGCCTTTATCTCTGAACCCTTGAATTTGATGCTTAGGTGGTCACTTTTTATCAACTCTATCCTGGCCATCTTCAACTTGATCCCTATCCCACCTCTTGATGGCAGTAAGGTTCTCATTGGTCTTTTGCCTCCTCGCCAAGCCCGCTTCATTGCCGGCATGGAAGGCTATGGATTTTTCATTATCATTATTCTAGCCTTCACCGGGGTTCTAGGAAAATTTATCAGTTTTGGCCAACAGCTCCTCATGAATCTCCTCTTAAGGTTGGTAGGGTGACCGAATCTATCACTACCCTCCAGTTCCCCCATCTCCAGCAGCAGGGCGTGGTGCATGGCTGTTTTAACCGTCACGGTGGCAAAAGCACCGGACCATGGTCAACGTTGAATATCAGTTGCACCTGCGGGGACGAACCACTTCATGTGGAGCAGAACAAACAGTGTCTTGCTGACACCTTAGCCCTTGACCGCCTCATGACCCTCCAGCAAGTCCATGGTGAAGAGATCATCCACATAGATAACCACAGTCCACCCAACCAACAGGGGGACGCTATGCTCACCAACAGCCCTGGTGTTGGTCTCCTTATCCAGCAAGCTGACTGCCAGGCCGTCATGCTCTATGATCCCCACGGCCCGGCGGTGGCCAATATTCATGTGGGCTGGCGCGGTAATGTTAGCCACATAATTGGCAAGACAATTAAATCAATGACTCTAGCCTTTGGCAGCAAACCGCACCAGTTGCTGGCCGCCATTAGTCCCTCCCTTGGTCCTTGCTGTGCCCAGTTTATCAACCACCAGCAAGAATTCCCGGCCGCATTCCTGCCCTTCCAGGTTCAACCCCTTTATTTTGATTTATGGCAAATCAGCCAAAAACAACTTGAACAGGCTGGTGTCCAAGCGGGGAATATTGCCCTGGCCCAGGTCTGCACTTGCTGTGACGAAAACTATTTCTCCTACCGTCGCCAAAAGACTACGGGTCGCTGTGCCACAGTAATAGGGCTATGCCATGCATAAATCCAGTCGAGCTATTGCCATCACAGCCTTGCTCAATCTCTACAAGACCAGAGAGCCCCTTGATGCCATTCTGACAGAACTATTCAGGGTCAACCCTTTAGCTGATAATGATCGCCAGCTCACCCGAGCCATTCTAGCCACCTGCTTGCGCAGACGGCAGGAGATTGATGCCGTCCTTCGCCATTTCTCCAGTCGCCCCCTGGCCAAGCTTGATGCCCTAGTGCTAGCCGCCTTACGCATTGGTGCTTGTCAGCTCCTCTGCCTGGACAAAATTCCACCCTCCGCCGCTGTTAATGAAACGGTGACGGGTCTGGGTCGCCAACCAAAATGGGTCAAGGGTTTTGTCAATGGCATCCTCCGCGCCGTCTCCCGCCAACCAGCCAAGGCCGAGGCCATTATGAGCGAACTAGCCTGGCCAGAGAACAGCAACCATCCTGATTGGCTGGCCAGCCTGCTCAACAAGCAGTATGGCCGGAGCAAAGCCGCAGAGATCTGTGCCAACCAAAACAAACAACCAGCCCTCTGCCTGCGACTCAATAGCCGTCTAACCAGCCTGGCGGCCTACACCGAGATATTAGAGCAGGCCGCCATACTCTGGCAGCAAGGCCCAGCCCCCTTAGCTATCCTCCTTCCTGAGTACCATGGTTCAATTAAGAATCTACCCGGCTATGCAGAAGGACATTTCCATATTCAAGACGCTGGGGCCCAACTCATAGGCGAGCTTTTTGCCCCATATCCCAACGGGACATATCTTGACGCTTGTGCAGGCCTGGGGGGCAAGACCATCCTGCTTGACCAACTGCTACCAACAACCGCTACTATCACCGCCATTGACCCCCACCAGGGCCGCTATGCCCTGCTGACCCAAAACTTGAAGCGCAGTTGCTGTCGCCAGATCAACACCGTGCCCCTGGATCTAGACCAGTACGCCAAGGAGCATAACGGCTCCCTTTTCCAGGGTATCCTCATCGATGCCCCTTGCTCTGGCCTCGGCATTATCGGCCGCCACCCTGATATTCGCTGGAACCGCCAGGCCCATGAGCTGGCCAAGTTCCAACAGACCCAGCTCAAGCTATTAAACCAGGCCGTTGATCTCCTTGCCCCTGGTGGCACCTTGGTCTATGCCACCTGCTCCCTGGCCGAGCAGGAAAATCAGGATGTGGTACGCCTCTTTTTAGAACAACATCTACACTTTGCCATTAGCAGACCAGAGGCCAAGGCCGTCATCCCCTATCTGAGCACAGAGGGCTACTTGGTTTGCCTACCAAGTCCATCAACAGATGGTTTTTTCGCCTGCGCCTTCATAAAACAGAAATAGAGAAATATGGCCCACGACACTATCATCATCCGCGGTGCACGGATGCATAACTTGAAAAACATTGATGTTGATCTGCCCCGCGACCGGCTCATTGTCTTTACTGGACTAAGCGGCTCAGGAAAATCATCCTTAGCCTTTGACACCCTGTATGCCGAAGGGCAACGGCGTTATGTAGAATCACTCTCCACCTATGCCCGCCAATTTTTGGGCCAAATGGACAAGCCAGAGGTCGACTCCCTCGAAGGCTTAAGCCCCGCGGTATCCATTGAACAACGCACCACCAGCAAAAACCCACGCTCCACTGTGGGCACCATCACCGAGATATACGATCATTTTCGCCTTCTCTTTGCCCGGGTCGGGCAGCAATACTGCCCTGATTGTGGTGACCGTATCCAACCCCAATCAATCCAAGACATGGTGAGCCACCTTATGACCTTGCCTCAAGGGAGCAAGATTATATTACTTGCCCCCCTGGTCGACCGCCGCAAGGGTAGCCACCTTGAACTGTTCAACAGATTACGGAAAGAAGGCTTTGTCCGAGTGCGGGTGAATAACAAAATAGTTTCCCTTGATAGTGCCATTGAATTGGCCAAAAATAAGCGTCACACCATTGAGGTGGTGGTGGATCGTCTGGTTATAAAAGAAACTGCACAGAGACGATTGTCTGACTCTGTGGCTACCGCGGTAAAGACCTCGGATGGATTTCTCCTTGTCCACCTTCTTGACAGTGAAGAAGAACGCCTATTTTCAGAACATGCAGCCTGTATCCAATGCGGCAAAAGCCTTGCTGATCTTTCCCCCCAACTCTTTTCCTTTAACAACCCTAAAGGAGCTTGCCAGGAGTGCAGTGGACTAGGTTTCCACCATTCATTTGATGAAAGGTTGGTGGTTCCAGACCAGAGCCTTACCCTGCGCCAAGGAGCACTAGCACCGTGGGGCAACCGCTTCAGGGAACGAAGCTATACTACCCAACTTCTTGCTGCTCTTGCTGACCATTACGACTTTACCCTGGACACCCCCTTTGCCAAACTTTCCACCAAGAACCAAAAGGCTATTCTTTACGGTACAGGCGCAGAAGCAATTTTTTTCCATTATGTCCGCCATAAACGTTCAATGACTTCGGAAAAACCTTTTGAAGGCTTGATTCCTAATCTAATTCGCCGTTTCCATGAAACAAGCTCGGCTGCTATCCGTGATGAGCTTGGCCAATTCATGACAGAGACCACCTGTCCAGCCTGTCTTGGGGCACGCCTTTGCCCAGAGGCTTTAGCCGTGCGTATAGGCGATAAGACCATCAATGCCCTGACGTCCATGAGTATTGATCAGTTAACGGCAACTCTGCCACAATTACCCTTTACCGACCAAGAAGAGTTCATTGCTGAGCGCATTTTAAAAGAAATCCATGACCGGCTTACCTTCTTGCGTGATGTGGGTCTGGGCTATCTTAACCTGGCCCGCAATGCTGGCACCCTTTCTGGTGGTGAGGCCCAGCGGATTCGCTTGGCATCCCAAATAGGGTCACGTTTGGTTGGCGTGCTCTATATTCTCGATGAACCGAGCATCGGCCTGCATCAACGTGACAATGACCGGCTTATAAAGACCCTGACCAGTCTACGTGATCTCGGCAACACCGTCATTGTTGTAGAGCATGATACAGACACCATATGCGCGGCGGACCACATTCTCGACATTGGCCCTGGGGCTGGTCTTCATGGTGGAGAAATCATCTATAGCGGCGGCCTGGAAGGCCTTAAAAAAGAGAAGAGATCGGTGACCGGAGGATATCTTTCTGGCCGTCTGCAGATCCACCTGCCTGCCACACGGCGCAAAACAAAGCAGGGCTGGCTCACCGTCAAAAAGGCCAAGGCTAATAATCTCCAAAATCTAAGCGTTAAATTCCCCTGTGGTGTCATGACCTGTGTGACAGGGGTATCAGGATCAGGAAAAAGCTCCTTGGTTATTGAATCACTCTATAAAGGTGCCGTACAAATACTCCGAGGCAGAGAATGTCATGACGGTCTGCGCATCACAGGACTGAAGCATGTTGATAAAATAATCGACATTGACCAGAGCCCCATTGGTCGCACTCCGCGCTCCAACCCTGCCACTTATACTGGGGTTCTCACCCCCATCAGGGAATTGCTGGCAAAATTACCAGAGGCCCGGGCGCGGGGCTATAAACCAGGACGATTCAGCTTTAATGTTAAGGGAGGGCGCTGCGAAACCTGCGAGGGTGAAGGCGTCATCCGTATTGCCATGCATTTTTTGCCCGACATCTTTGTAACCTGTGAAGCCTGTCAAGGTAAACGCTACAACCAGGACACCCTAGACATTCGCTTCAAGGGCAAAAACATTGCTGACATCCTGACCATGAATGTTGAGGAGGCTCTGGAGTTTTTCAAGAATATCCCTATCATCAAGGGCAGGATACAGGCCTTGATGGATGTCGGCCTATCCTATATTTCACTGGGTCAATCTTCAACAACCCTCTCCGGAGGAGAGGCACAACGTATCAAATTAGCCCGAGAATTGCGCAAAAGGGCCACGGGCAGTACTCTCTATATTCTCGACGAACCCACCACCGGTCTGCATCCAGCCGACATAAGCCATCTCTTGGCAGTACTCTCACGTTTGGTGGATGCCGGGAACACTGTGGTGATTATTGAGCATAATCTTGATGTTATCAAGACAGCAGACTATATCATTGATGTGGGTCCTGAGGGTGGCGAAGGCGGGGGAACGATTGTGGCCAAGGGAACACCAGAACAGGTGAGTCGCTGCCAGGCGAGTTATACCGGATTTTTCTTAAAAAAAATCATTCACCACGGGAGCTAAATACGGTACACCACAATAAAACAGGCCTTAGCCTTCTTTTATTTTGAATTTCTTCGCCCTATTGGCTATATAGACACTATAGAAAAAAAATTCAACACCCTCATGTAATAGGGAAAGGGAACACTACCATGTCTGACGAGCAACAAAACCAAGCAAATGCCGAGGCCCCCATCTTTCGCCTCCAAAAGATGTACATCAAAGATCTCTCCTTTGAGAATCCCAATGCACCTGAAATTTTCCTTGGTAAGCAGCCAGAACCAAAGGTAGAGATGAACCTGGCCGTGAAAAACAAAAAATTAAAGGACGACCACTTTGAGGTGAGCCTGGCCATCACAGCCACCGTGACCAACGGCAACGATGAGGCCCAAACCCTCTTTATCTCAGAAATTGAGCATGCTGGCGTCTTTCTTCTCAAAAACATCCCAGAGGAACATCTGCCCATGGTACTCGGAGTGGACTGCCCAACCATGCTGCTGCCCTTCACCCGCCAGATTATCAGCCAGGTATCAATAGATGGCGGATTCATCCCTTTCCTCATCGAGCCCATGAATTTCCTGGCTATGTTTGAGAATGCCAAGAAGCAGCAGGCAGAGAAGGCCAATTAGAAACGACCACCACGATACAGCTATACAACAAACAAAAACACCCAAGGCCTTTTTGGCCTTGGGTGTTTTTGTTTGTGTCTTTTGTGTCAGGAAGATCTAGTTAATAATAACCGGCCGCAACAAAATAACCATCTCAGTTTTTGTGTATTGGTCACCTTTAAATTTAAAGGCATTATCAACTACAGGAATATCGCCGAGGCCAACGACCTTCTTTTCCTCAAACTTCTTATTAGAATCAATGAGTCCACCGACCACCAGCATCTCACCACTCTTGACGCGCACGGTAGAACTCATCTGCTTTATAGCTACCTTAGGAAGCCCAACCTGACCATTAACACCAATGGTCTTATACTCAATCTCCTCCAGCAATTCAGAGGTAATGGGCGTCAGATTAATAATCACCTCGTCTTCGCCAAGGATAATTGGTACAACCGCCAACCCTAAGCCAGAAACCACTGAACCGGTTGTGGCGGTTGTTGTAACAACACCATCAGCAACAGTACTCTCCACCTTCTCAATATACTTATAATCCTGACCAACATGGATGATAGAAGGTTGGCCATTCATTACGCTGACCCGCGGATTGGCAAGAATCTCAATGTGGCCTTGCTCCTTCATGGCGTCCAAGATAAGCTCAAAACCTTTGGCCGAGATGGTAAAGATATCACCCGATTGATGATTCGGATACATCACTTTAGGAAGATTTAAGGTAGCTGACAAACCAGAAGAAGCATGGCTACTCAACAACTCTGTCCAATCTATACCGGTACGATTATCTCCTGACAGTGTAACCTCCACAAGCTTTGCTTCAATAGAAATTTGCTTATAGAGCACCTTTTTCAAGGTAACAAAATAGGTATCT
This sequence comes from Deltaproteobacteria bacterium, assembly GCA_029939635.1. Classification (GTDB taxonomy): domain Bacteria; phylum Desulfobacterota; class Desulfobulbia; order Desulfobulbales; family SURF-16; genus JAOZSN01. The sequence continues at coordinate 5,601 of JAOZSN010000016.1, read as the reverse complement.
ATCAAAGCCAGCAGGGAACGAGGAGCGGTTACAGTCACCAGACCAACCGGCTTATCAATCATATAATAACCCAAGGCTCCCTCATTTGTAGAGCGCTTCTTCGAGCCTCCATCTCCACCAGATCCTGCTGTATTTGGGGCTGGGCTCTCTTCCAAGGCAAGGGAATCGGGCTCTGGAGCAGAGGTATCAACAAGATCCGCCACCTCAGTCTCAGCATAGACCTGCAAAATCTTCTTCAGGTTTTCTTCAATATTAAACCAGACATCAAAGCTGTCAGCAGAAGTTGACTTATTTTTCATCTCAATAAGCCCTTTCATCTTATGGGTCGCATCTGCCGAACCGAGGACATCTCCACCAATACCTATGGTGTACTCCGGGCTCAAGAAAGGCATAGCCACCTGGAAGGTCTTGGTATCGCGATACTTTACGACAATAGAATTACCCTTAACCTCATAAAAATAATCAAGCTGGCGCAGGATATTATCTATGGCATTATAAAAATCATCCTCAGCACGGATATCAACATCAACAAGGGCATGTTGATCTACATCATCAGCCCAACTCACGTTCATGCGCTTCAGCACCGCCAAGCGCTTAAGAATATCGCGCAGCATTACCGGTCCGCGGTTAGAGGATATATCAGCACCAACCGGCACAGAAAACATCTCACTGGCAGCAAGGGTATCTGCCTTATTCAATAAAAAACTTGGTTTTTGGAAGCGCGATGGGAGTTCACCAGCATCCTGCACAGTTTCCTCCAGCACCTTGCTATCTGCCGAAACAGCTCCAGCAGTATGACGCTCTATAAACTTCTGCGCCTCCTGGTGGTTTTTCTCCTGAGAGGAGTTACAGGAGATCAACAGAGCCACCATTACCAGAGAAAGGGATGCGTACCAAAATCTTCTCATTGTTTTTCCCATCATATTTTTCCTATAAAATGTACACACGCCAAGCAACCTTAACGTACCCGACCCATGACATAGGCCTTTAAATCTGCCGGCAAATCAAAACCAGACAGGGAGATCGCCTTATATTCCATATCAGCTCTGCCAGGATCACCCATAGCATCATAGATGCGTGCCCTGCTAATCATAGTCTCAAGGGAAGTCCCATAGAGCTGGTCATACTGGTTAAGCTGATTCAAAGCAGACTCATAGCTTTCATTCTGTTCACTAAAGGCAGCGTAACTTGCCAACGCATGTCTGGTAGGTCGCGCGCCACTCACTGCAAGGTCAAAATACTCCTTGGCCTCCTGGTTATTTTCCATATTGGCCAAACTCATGGCAGCCATAAGGGCAGCCTTAGCATTGGTAGGATCATGCTGCACTGCGATCTTGCTATAATGAGCAGCCTTGGCATTCTGACCAAGTTTAACCAGAGCAACGATAGCTATCTGCTCGGCAAGATCCCCATTATCAGACCAAAGCTGAAAAGCTTGTTCATATAAAGCCAGGGCCTTAACAGTCTCCCCCTTGTCCTCATAACCAGAGGCCTCATGAAGTAACTTCTTGGCCTCAACCTGCTCCTTGGAGGTCTGCAGACGTTTGGTAACCGTTATTGGCTCAACGGTTACTTCAAGCTGAGTTGCCACAGACTCTGGCCAGGTAAAGCCTTCACTTTCTGGTGAGATAACAATCGTATTATAGCGCTCTTCCTTGGCCAAATCCTTGAGGTTTAAAACAACATCCAACAGGAAATCCCAAGGTACATCTTTCATAGAGAGGGTTAATGAACCACTTACAGATTCATCAACAATAATATTACGATTACTAATTTCGCCAATAAGACGGAAAACATTGTGCAAATCTATCTTGTAGAAATCAACAGAAATACGCTGCTGATCATAGCCACTAAAATTGAGCCCTTCAAAACCAGGAGCAGCAGATCCAGGCAAGCCTGCATCAGGCTCTTCAATACCACTCAGCATTGTCATCTCAGAGGAAAAAGCATCCTCTCCGCCTTCAGCACCGTTACCAGTGAGCAAAGCTATCATTTCGCCATCGTCAACATCCCCACCTACCGGCGCGGAGACATTTAACTCCAGGTAATTGCCATTAACCTTTATGTCATAGGCAAAGAGAGCATCATAAGAAGAGTCAATAATAACCCGCCCACCTTTCACGCCCTGTTTGGCCTGCACGAGAGCTACGGGAGAATCAAGCACCACTGGAATTATCTTATCCTCCACCCGCACAGCAGGAAGGTCAATAATAAGCCTAGAGGAATGAGTTTCATCACGTTCTTCTTCACTGGCAAGGTAGGACAATAACGGCCCAGAACCATACAAAATGATGGTCGTGGAAGAGGGAGACGTGGCATCTACCTGCACATCAGTAATAACTACTTCAGTACCAGCGACCGAAGATTTCTCGGTATCAGTTGTCCCGAAACGCACAAGAATATCAGCACCAACCTGTTCTACCTGGTAAGCCTGAGCAGAGGTAAGCAATAACTCTATGCGCGATGTACTATTTTCCTGATCACCTATGATCTTGGCATCAATAGAGTCAAGAGCTCCTAGCCCAACGGTCAACGGCAAGGACAGATTCGGTGATAAGGCACCACCAGCAATATCAATAACCACCCTTTGCGGGTCAACCAGTTCATATAATGTATAGGTTGGCTCTGAGCTTCCAGAAATACGCACCACCAGGTCACCATTCGGCTGCTCCCAAGTTACAGAAGAGATTTCGTAAGAAACCTGGGCCATAAGTTGCTGGACAGATCCCACAACAAACAAAAAAGCCACCAAGGTAGTCAGCAAGCTGAGCTTTTTCAGGTCAGTATTAGGCATACCTCTACTCTCCCTCACGTTTTAACAACATCCTGACATCACGGTAGCGTACCGCCCCGGAAGTCATAATTTTTTTCTGTTTAACAAGAATCATATTGTCGGTAATTTCTTCAATTACACCATTTTTTCCTAGTTTCAACCCAGTAGAGACAACATAGCCCTTACCGGTTGAATCCTGTACCATGGCAATTGGCCCTCTCTGGGTCTGAACAATAGCCACAACTAGCAACTGTCCTGGCTCAAACTTTTGCATACCTGTCAGTTCACCATAATCCTCAACCTCTGTATCGCTAAGCCTGGCGCCTGCCTTGTCCCGCAAAAATGGCTGAAAGGGATCAGAGCGATCATAGCGGTCATAGGTAAAATCAGAGGTGCGCCCCTCAAGAAAACGCATTAACTCTTTAACATTCTCAGAGTAGGCTTCATCTGACATAGCCTCATCATTTTTTGTCTCAATATCAGCAGATCCAGTTTGAGAGCCTTCACTCTTTGCAGCGAAGATATCCACAGCAAAGAAGGCCATAAACAAAATGGCTATAGACAGGAAATATATAGTTTTTTTTGTCAACATATAGATGCCGTATTAGGTAACCAAGGCAGCGGTATAAAAAGACGCGCCATGAGTACAGACGAATTAGCGCCGTCTACCCTTCTTTTTTTTAGCATTTTTTTTGTTTGCTGACTCTTCAGCAACAAAACGGTAAGTAGCGAGGTTGATAGCAGATTTCAGCATCATTTCGCCTTCAATATTCTTAGGAGAACCAATTGTTAAATTTTCAACTGTGACAATTCGTGACATACGACTGACCTTATCAAGAAATACACCTACATTATGATATGGACCTTCCACCTTGATCGCCACAGGGATCTTGGCATAAAATTGCTGTCGTGCCTCTTGCGAAGGTTTAAAAACTTCAATTACCAATCCAGATTGCTTACATAAATCTGATATACGCGCTAATAGAGCAGGAATCTCCTGCTGTTGTGGCAACAAGCTAGAGGCACGATCAAACATGATCTGCGCTTCGGCCATCTCTGCCCGATGTTTATGGATATTACGGGCCACTGCCTCTACTTTTTTGATTGTCTGTAGCAGGGAAACTTTCTGCGCTTTTAATTTTTTCACCTCGTCTTGATAAGGACTCCATGAAACAAAATAAAAAGCAATTACAGGCAAAAGCAAGCTGACAACCAAGATGACAATCTTGATATTTTGATCAAGATTGGAGACTTTATCATCTAAAAAGGTGTCGATATTGGTTTGCAGATCTTTTAAACTCATTTGCTGGAACCTTGAGTTTTCTTTTTATCACTGGCAGGAGATGTGACATTTAATGCCAAGTCAAAGCCTTTCAGATTACGACCAGCAATCATTTTGCTTGTTGCACTACCAAGTGTCGGCTTCCCATTAATATAAGCTGAAAGCTCCAAACGGTTCATATACTCAGCGATAACGGTATTATCTAAAGCAACGCCTTTCAGACCTAATGAAGATCCACTTAACTTAAAATTTTCCAACCAAATACTATTAGGTGGTGTAGCCTTAGCTATTTCATCAATAATATGCACAGATCGTTGGGATTCCCGTTTAAGTTTTTTAATGCCCTCAATCTTGACAAATAACTGTTTTTTCTGGGCTTCAATTTTCTTTATTTCATTAAGGGTTTTATTATACGATTTTTTCTTGGCTTGAAGACGAGCTACCTCAGTACGCTGTTGCTTGATATTAAAATTAACAAACACCACGCCACTACCAACAATTGCCAAAATAACCACAAAGGCTGCACAAAACACGATAACTTCGTTTCGTATCTTTGCTCGCTTTTTTAACTGCCGTACCGGCAAGAGATTTATCAGGATCATGATATTGTCTGTCTATTTATTCGCTTAAGCAACTGGTTCCTACCAATTGCGCTTACCTGCTTGCAGTTAAAAAGGTACCTTGCGGGTAGCTAAACCCGTAGATATTGCCATCTCTGGCCCCATAAAGGCAGCATAGCTTGTGTCAATCGTTTTTGCATCGATAGTGGCCGCAGCAAAGGGGTCAAAAATTTCAACTTCGAGTTGTGACTCATCCGCGAAATATTGATTTAGCCCGGTAAGATGTGCCCCTCCACCACTTAGCACCATGCGATCAATGGGATCATCAGGGTAGTTGGAATTATAAAAATCAAGGGCCTTGTTGATTTCCATAACCCACTGGGTGCAGGCCTTGCCAAAGACCTCTTCCATTTGTGCCTGTCTCCCGCCTGGATCCTGGGCGCAGATTTTAAGGTCCTCGGCCTCCTCAAAGGAGATATCAAACCTAGACTGAATCTGCTCCGTTAACTGTTTACTCCCTAAAAATACATCCCTGGCAAAAACTGAGGCACCGCCAGCAATGATATTTATATTCATTTTGGAGGAACCAATATCCACCAAAATAACATTACTGTCCTGCCCCATATTATATTCATACGAATTCTCAAGAGCAAAGGCATCCACATCCACCACCACCACCTTCAGGCCTATGGACTGCAGCATATCAATATAGGAATTGACCACATCCTTTTTAGCAGCCACCAACATAACATCGGTGCGCTCCTCCCCCTCTTCATTGGTTTTCAGATCCTGAAAATCAATGAAAACATCTGAAAGGTCAAAGGGAATATACTGCTCTGCCTCTGACTGAATATGGTGCTCAAGCTCCTCTTCCGTCATCACCGCCAAATTAATCTTCTTCATTATGACGGAATAACCAGAAATAGAAATAGCTACTTTCTTGCTCTTAATTTTCAGATTTGCAATGAGATTTTTTATAACCGTAC
>JAOZSN010000015.1 GCA_029939635.1 Deltaproteobacteria bacterium | reverse complement strand
CGGTGGATAAAGGTACCATTTCTTGTGGCAAGAAAACTATACTCGGCTATTTCTCCCAGGATGTTGGTGATATGGCTGGTTGTTCTGCCTTACAAGAAACAATGTCTGTGGCGGCCAAGGTTATGGCCTTGGGAAAGGAAATCGCCGAGATGGAAGCAGCTATGGCCGAGCCCATGGGCGACGATGAGCTGGCAACTTTATTGGAACGCTATGGGGATGCCCAGGAGCAATTTGAACACCGTGGTGGTTATGACCTGGAATCCCGGGCCCAGGCAGTGCTAACCGGCCTTGGTATTGGCCCAGATGACTATAATAGACCCGTGGAATCTTTTAGTGGTGGCTGGAAGATGCGTATTGCCTTGGCCAAGATACTTACCCTAAATCCTGATGTGTTATTGCTCGATGAGCCCACCAATCATCTAGATATGGAATCAATTCTTTGGCTGGAGGAGTGGCTCAAAAAAGAATTCAAGGGTGCAGTGCTTATGACCAGTCATGATCGCACCTTCATGAATTCCATTGTCAGCCGTATCATTGAGGTGGCCAATAAGACCATTACGGCCTATAGCGGCGATTTTGATTTTTATTTACATGAACGAGAAGTTCGTCGAACGCAACTTGTGGCTAGTCACCGTCGTCAGCAGGAGATGCTGGCCAAAGAAGAAGATTTTATTGCCCGATTCGCTGCTCGGGTTTCCCATGCCTCCCAGGTGCAATCTCGCATCAAAAAATTAGAAAAAATCGAACGAATTGTCCTGCCTCCTGAACAACGTGTTATCCGCTTTGCATTTGATGAACCTCCCCGCAGTGGAAATGATGTGGTGGCCATGGATGATCTTGCTAAAAGCTGGACTCTTGACGATGGCAGTAAAAAGCAGGTATTCAGTGGTGTGTCTGGGATGATACAGCGCCAGGAAAAAATCGCGGTTGTGGGGGTGAATGGAGCTGGAAAATCCACCTTTCTTAAGGTTCTTGCCGGACAGACTGAGGCCAGCAGCGGTAGCGTTACCATTGGTGCCAATGTTGAAATTGGCTACTTCAGTCAGCATTCAATGGATGTTTTAGATGGCAATAAAACTGTTTTCGACACAGTGCAAGAGGCCATGCCTGTTGCCAATATAGGAACCGTTCGCAACCTTTGTGGAGCCTTCCTTTTTCAAGGTGATGAGGCAGATAAATTGATCAATAGATTATCTGGCGGAGAAAAAAGCCGCGTTGTCTTGGCAACTATCTTGGCTCAACCCCTCAATTTTCTCATCCTTGACGAGCCGACAAACCATCTTGATATGCAGTCGCGGGAGGTTCTTCTTAATGCCCTTAAAAAATTTACTGGCACTGTTATTTTGGTGAGCCATGACCGTCATTTCCTGCGTTCCCTGGTGGATCATGTTATGGAGATTGACCAGGGTGAAATGCGTCTCTACGGTGGTGATTATGACTATTATTTAGAGAAGGTGAGCGCTTAAATTGAGAGTTCTTCGTCTAGCTCTGTAAAGAATTGTTGTTTTTCTGAGATTATCGGCTATTATTGTTTCTTACATTGTGGAGTCACTATTTGTAGTTCATTTACGGGAAAGCTAGCCGCACAATCCTTAAACTTGAGGGAGTGCGGTTTTTTTGTTGAACATAATAGTAGCTAGCCAGGGTATGTTTAATACACTGGCATCTTATCATCTAAGCGTTTCTACAATTGAAGCGCGACTAGTAAGGAGTAGTTTGTTATGGCTGAAGGTACAGTAAAATGGTTTAATGATTCTAAGGGTTTTGGTTTTATCGAGCAGGATGGTGGATCAGATCTTTTCGTTCATCACACCGAAATTCAGGCAGAAGGTTTCAAGTCTCTTCAAGAAGGTGCTCGGGTTCAATTTGAGGTTGTTGAGGGTCCTAAAGGCCCCGCAGCTACCCAGGTTGTCCAGCTGTAAAAAGCATTTTTATTAGTAAAAGAAACCCGCATTATGCGGGTTTCTTTTGTTTAATATGTTGTCTCTTGCTCCACACGTGAGAGATTGATGAGGGAATATTCTTGGCCAAAACAAACTATTCGTATGAAAAACGTCAAAAAGAATTGGCAAAGAAAAAAAAGAAAGAAGAAAAACGGCAACGTAAATTAGATAAAAAAAATAATTCTGCTGCAGGAAATGATACTTCTCCTTTGCCTGAAGAAAATTAATTTTAACCACTGTTTTTACTACTATTTTTTCGATACACACAAGATCAACTTTTGGAACAATAACAATTCTTCATAATAGGGGGAGAGCAAAATAATGGCAACTGAGACTATATTAACTGTTGGAGATGAAGTTGATTCCAAATGCACTAAATGCAAGGATCTAACTAATCATAAGATCGTCGCGATGGTAGAAAAAGAAATTGTCAAAGTTGAATGTAATGTATGCGGCGGCAGACATAAATATCGTCCAGAAAAACCAGTTAAAGCTAAAACCAAGAAAAAGGCTCCTGCTAAGAAAAAAGCTGCTGCCAAGAAAAAACCGGCTAAGCCAAAACTGACCCTGGCTGTAAAAAAAGCTATTGAAATTTTTACAAAACTTATGAAAGGTCGGAACGAGGCAGATGCACTGCCCTATTCCATGACCACTCAGTTCGGCAAAAATGATTTAATTAATCATCCTTCCTTTGGTATTGGTGTTGTTACTGCCATTATCCCACCAAATAAAATTGAATTGACATTTATTGAGGGTCCTAAACTTTTTATCTGTAAACTGGAAAATGCAGGTTCCATGGCAACAGAACCCAGCCCAAAGGGTAAAAAAACTAAGTAGGTGTGAAAACATATATACCCATGAAGTGCTTTCATTGTGAGCCAGGAAACGAAGCAGATGGTTTACGTTTTCTGTCCTCATCATAGCTATATATAAACGGGAATAGCGCCATTTAGGCCCTATTCCCGTTTTGTCGTTCAGTGAATATGAAGTGTGCTACTCAGTTCTCTGGTATCAGAATAGATGATAATTGGAGGTTGTTCTTGAAAAAGCTCTGTGTCCTTTTAAGCTTGTTTGTTTTGGTGTGCAGCATAGTAACACCTGTTTGGGCAAGAACCTTTGTCAACATTGGCACAGGAGGTGTTACAGGTGTCTATTATCCTACTGGTGGTGCCATCAGCCGTATGCTCAATAAGAAATCAAAGGTATACGGCATAAAGGTCACGGTGGATTCCACCAGTGGTTCTGTCTATAATATTAATGCTATTTTAAGCGGTGAGATGGATTTTGGTATTGCCCAATCTGACCGACAGTATCAAGCCTATAAAGGACTGGCTGAATGGTCACAACGTGGACCGCAAAGTGATTTACGCTCTGTATTTGCAATTCATCCTGAATCCATCACCCTTATTGCTGCCCAGCAAAGCAGGGTGGCTTCTGTTGTCGATCTTAAGGGTAAAAGGGTAAATGTTGGTAATCCTGGTTCAGGGCAACTGCAAAATTCAAAGGATGTGCTTGCTACCTTTGGTCTAGATTTGGCTTCTATCCACGGCGACCAAGTTAAGGCCGTAGAGGCTCCAGGTTTACTCCAAGATGAGAAGATAGATGCTTTTTTTTATACGGTTGGCCATCCAAACGGTAATATTAAAGAGGCAACCTCTGGCCGTATTAAGGTACGTATTGTGCCCATCAAAGGCCCGAAAATAGACATCCTGCTTAAAAAATATCCTTATTATGCCAGCTCTCGTATTCCTGTAGAATTTTATCCCAATGCTGTTAATAGCGAAGATATTGAATCCATCGGGGTAAAGGCAACACTGGTGGTGTCGCAAAAGCTTGATGATGCCATTGTTTATGCCCTCACCAAAGAGGTCTTTGATAATCTTGAGGCCTTTAAAAAATTGCATCCTGCCTATGCAGTGTTGACCAAGGAGAACATGCTCCAAGGGCTCACAGCTCCTATTCATCGTGGAGCCTTGAAATATTATCAAGAGGCTGATCTTCTGCACTATATAAAGCCTGACCTTATTGCAGATCCCCTTCAGTAACTTTTTTCGCCCTCTTCCGTATGAGTTCTGTCGTGGACAAACAAGACGCTAATGACATGCTGCGGGCTGAACGCGGAGATATTCGCCAGCTAGGTAAGCCTGAAAACATTCTTGTTGCCTGGGTGGCAATATCCTGGGCCGTATTTCAACTGACCCTGGCTGGGTTCCTTGTTCTTGATAGCACCACGTCGCGCGCCATCCATCTTGGCTTTGCCTTGGTTTTGTTGTTTCTGCTCAATCCCTGTCTGAAACAGTCTAGAAAACATCTTTCATTCCTGGCAATAGCCAATCGTATTCCACTTATTGATTATATCCTTGCCAGCTCTGCGGCCTTAAGTGCCCTCTACATAGTTTTCGACTACGACGGGTTGGCCATGCGGGCGGGCATACCTCTAGGCAGAGACCTGTTCATGGGTGGGCTGCTGGTTCTGCTTCTCCTAGAGGCAACGCGCCGGGTGATTGGCCCGGCCCTACCCATCATAGCCATAGCCTTTAGCGCTTATGCCTTTGCTGGGCCTTATATGCCTGACTTGTTGGCCTTTAAGGGTGTGTCACTAGGCAAATATTTGAGTAATATCACCCTGTCCACCGAGGGTATATACGGTATCCCCTTGGGGGTGTCAGTATCCATTGTCTATCTTTTTGTGTTGCTTGGTTCCTTGCTGGAAAGGGCAGGGGCTGGCCATTTTTTTACTGATGTAGCCTTGGCCTTTTTGGGCAAGTACAAAGGTGGGCCAGCAAAGGCTGCTGTGGTTGCCAGTGGTGCTACCGGCCTGGTATCAGGGTCGAGTATTGCAAACATCGTCACCACCGGCCCCTTTACCATTCCTTTGATGAAAAAAATTGGCTATCCCGCCCAAAAAGCCGCTGCCATTGAGGTTGCCTCCAGTACTGACGGCCAACTCATGCCGCCCATCATGGGTGCAGCGGCCTTTATTATTGCTGAATATGTCAATGTTCCATATTTAGAGGTAATTAAAGCGGCGGCAATTCCAGCCTTTGTTTCCTATTTCGGACTGTTTTGTATTACCCACCTTGAGGCCAGCAAATTAGGCATTCGTGGGCTTGCCAAGGAAGATATTCCGCAACTTATGCAGACCCTGAAAAATGGCCTGCATTATTTAGTTCCTCTGCTGACTCTGCTCTACGAATTAATTATCTTGCGTCATTCTCCTGAATTGGCTGCATTCCGGGCCATTATAGTCTTACTGGTAATAATTTTTTATCAGGAAGTAAGAGTGGCAGGGCAGAATAAGACAGGGCTACGCTCTGGTTTAAAGAAGGGTTTGCTCCTGATCGGCCACGGCTTGATCCAAGGCTCCAAGAATATGATGTCCGTTGCCTTGGCCTGTGCGGCAGCGGGGATCATTGTCGGTGTGGTTAATATGGGCATTGGCGGCATGATTACCATGATCGTTGAAAACCTGGCCATGGGTAATATCTTTTTACTGCTGATTATTACTGCCCTGGCCAGTTTACTACTAGGTATGGGCTTACCCACCACCGCAACTTATATTGTCATGGCCTCATTGACTGCACCCATTATTGTCGAAGTGGGTGGTCTGTATGGATTTGCTATACCAATCATGGCTGCCCATCTCTTTTGCTTTTATTTTGGTATTCTAGCCGATGATACGCCCCCGGTAGGGCTGGCAGCCTATGCTGCTGCAGCCATCGCTGACTCTGAACCAATTCAGACAGGTATCCAGGGTTTTTTGTATGATATTCGCACCTCAATTATAGCCTTTATGTTTGTCTTTAATCCTGAGCTGATCTTGTATACCATAACCAGTTGGCCCCAGGCCCTGCTCATTTTTGCCATGGCCCTTATTGGTATGTCGTCCTTTGAATGTGCGGCGCAGGGCTGGTGTTTAACCAAGAATAAAGCGTATGAGATACCGCTATTTCTGCTAGTTGCCTTTATTCTTTTTCATCCAGGTGCGGTTGCCTCCTTGCTGCATATAAGTCCTGATTTAAAGTACGCCTGTTTTCCTGTGGGCATTTTTCTGTACGGCAGTGTACTATTGCTCCAAAAAAGGAGAATACATTGAGGAAGAGCAGATGATATTTATTAAAAATAATGAAAAAATTGCCTTGGTTCAGGGTAGTGAACAGCTGAGTTATAGATCTCTTCTTGCACAGGTTGAGAGTTACGCAAAGCTGGTTGGCAATGTAGAAAAAGTTGCAATCTTTTCAGAAAATAGATTTGCCTGGATGACCGCATTTTTAGGGGCTTGGAAGGCTGGTGCCATCTGTGTTCCCATTGATTTCATGGCTGTTGCTGCTGAGGTGAGCTATATCCTCAATGATTGCCAACCAGAGGTGATTTTCTATTCCCAGGAAACTGAGGCCGTTATTCGTAATGCTGTAGCTGAGGTGAACTACAGTCCAAAACTCATTTCGTTAGAAGAGATAGGTAAAGAGAGCAGTACGACAGCAGTTGCTGATTTTGAGATTGCTGACCTCCACAAGGTCTCATCCATAATCTACACCTCTGGGACAACCGGTAGCCCTAAGGGTGTCATGCTCACCTATGATAATATCCTGGCCAACGCCGAAGCAGTGCGTGATGTAGGCTATTATTCTAAGGACATGACGGTTTTGGTTTTATTACCACTGCATCATATTTTCCCACTGTTGGGATCCTTCCTGGCCGTTGTCTTTGTCGGTGGCACATGTGCCTTTACACCTTCAATGGCAGCCGAAGATATCATGGCAACTCTACAGAAAAACAAAGTTACCTTGATGATAGGGGTTCCCCGTTTTTATGATCTCTTATTGCGGGGCATAAAGGCAAAAATTGACAAAAGTTTTGTCGCTAAAAAGCTCTTCTTCATAGCGCAGAAGCTAAAATCAAAGGCCTTTTCGCAAAGAATTTTTAAAGCAGTCCATGAAAAATTTGGTGGTCATATCCAGTATCTCATCTGCGGAGGAGCAAAGCTTGATCTCGCCACAGGACAAGGATATCAAGCCCTTGGCTTTGATATCTGCGAAGGCTATGGCATGAGTGAAGCTGCGCCAATGATAACGTTTCCGCGTCCAGGCAAGGTTAAAATTGGCAGTGCTGGCCAGGTATTATCAAAAGACTCCGTTAAGATTGCTGATGGCGAAATTTTGGCCCGTGGCCGCAATATTATGAAAGGCTATTATCATCGCGATGATGAAACAGCCCAGGTCATGCAAGATGGCTGGCTCTCCACTGGAGATGTCGGTTGTTTTGATGAGGAAGGTTATCTCTTTATCACTGGCCGCAAAAAGGAAATTATTGTTCTGCCTAATGGCAAGAATATTAACCCGGTGGAAATTGAAGCAAAGATATCAGGGATTTCTTCAGCTGTGCACGAAATTGGCGTGTTTTTAAAAAATGACACCCTGCAGGCCTTGATTGTACCGGAACCTAAGGCGGTAAAAGAGCAACGGGAACACGATCTGCAGGAATTCTTTTTATGGCAGGTCATTGATAGGTATAATAAACTTGTTTCGCCCTACAAACGTATCTTAAAATTCACCCTTACCAACACACCTTTACCTCGCACACGCCTGCAAAAGCTACAACGATTTAAACTCGAAGAATTTGTGGCTGATTCTGTCCATGAAAAATCTCACCAGCCCGAGCCAGAGCTGGAATCGTACCGTTTGCTAAAAAGGTTTGTGCAAGAGCATACGAAAAATGAAATTTATCCAGATGATCATTTGGAGATTGACCTTGGCCTCGATTCCTTGGCCCAGGTTATGTTGCAAGGCTTTCTTGCTGACACATTTGGGGTGAAAATAACAGATACTGAGCTGCTTGAATATCCAACATTAGCAAAACTAGCCGGATTTATTGAGCAGAAGAAAACAAAAATTGCAGAACAGCAGAGTAACTGGTCTGAAATTTTAGAGAAGGGGGCTGATCTTACCTTGCCAGCTGACAGCTTTAGCCTCCCTCTGCTGAAAAATATAGGATCATCTATATGTAGGGGTTATTTCAATATCAGTAGTACAGGTGTTGAACAAATCCCAGACGGTCCATGTATCCTGGCCCCTAATCACCAAACATTTTTGGACGGCATGTTTGTTATGCAGTTTCTCAACAGCAGCCTCTTTAGAAAGACATATTTTTTTGCTAAGGAGAAGCATTTTGCTGCTGGTTGGAAGAGATATATGGCCAATCGTAACAACATTATAGTGATGGGCTTTGATGATGATCTGGTAGTCTCCCTCCAAAAAATGGCAGAGGTCCTTAAACAAGGTAAGAATCTCATCATATTTCCAGAAGGGACGAGGACACGGGATGGTAAGGTTGGCAAATTTAAAAATATTTTTGCAATCTTAAGTGTTGAACTTGATATTCCAATCATCCCTGTCTCAATATCTGGTGCCTTTGCGGCATTGCCCAGAGATTCCGTTATGCCAAAAGCTGGTACCAAAATATCAGTGCATTATCTGCCGCTTGTTTCTCCTGCAGGTCATAGCTATACATCTTTGGCCGAAACGGTAAAAAGCCATATTGTTAGCAAGATAAAGATATAATTTTCTTGTGTGTGTGATGTCTGTGGCATTAGCCAGGATGGGAGGATCTGTTTTTCCGGCTATGGACACCAGTTGCCTTGTTATTCTAAGTTCACGGCATAAAAACACGATCACGCGCTTCGTTGCTGATATTCGGTACTTTTTTCTTCCCCTCACTAAGAATAACTACAGAAACTGCTGAATACGCCGGAAAGACAGATCCTCCCTTCCTTCCCGGCCGAGTGACTCAAACATTTTCCTGATATAACCATCAAACTATTTTTCAGTACGAAAAGGAGGAGAGAACTACCCCTCCCTCCGTCGATTTGGTACGGAACCATTACCAGTAAGACTATTAGTTTTTTCACGAACACATCTCTTTACAGTATATCAATTGACCAACCCCAAATGCATAGCCTGAGCCACTGCACCCATACGGTTATTGACGTTCAACTTCTTTTTGACGTTTGTGACATGAAAATTGATAGTGCGTTCACTTATCTTGAGGATGACTGAAATCTCCCAAGAGGTCTTTCCTTCCTTGAGCCATGATAGTACCTCAACCTCACGGCCAGTGAGAGCCGGCAGGTTCTTGTCACGACCATGCTCTAAAACCTCGCTTAAGGCCAGATGAAAATGGGGCATGAGCCGACATAAAATAAATTTCAATCGTTCGATTTCGATCTTTGGCGAATCGTAGCCACCAGTGGATACCATGGTCACCCCACGAGGCCGTTGGCTGGCCACAGAAAAGGTATAACCGCTATACAGACCAAATGAGTATTTGATATCAAGAAGTTGCTTGGGAGGAGACATCAGATTAAAGGTGTCCTGCCAAGATTGCAGCCCCTCCTGTTGCATACCACGGATGGAAATGGGGTTCTGACGCCATAAACGACGTTCACTAAGAAGCTTTAAAAATTGTTCTGGGAAGCTGACATTTAAGAGATGTGGTGGCGTTAAAAGGGTGTCTTGTTCCAGAGATTTCCAGCAAAAAGTTGTCTTGGAACAGCCAAGTAAATTCTGTAACCCCTTGGCTAATTCCTGGAAACGTGCCATGGTTCTACAGCTGGTGGTGGCATGAATAATGTCGAGCATATCCATCATTTCACCAGAAGCCAAAGAGTTTTGCAGCATCGGTATCTCCAGTCTTTGTTAATTATTACAATAACATTCCTAGTATCCTAGCAAAAAACATCTTCCACTGCAACAGAAGTGCTTTACTTAGACCTGTAGGGGACTGTCATTTATTTCCAGTCTATATTCAGGCCTACCTGTCAGAACTGACAGGTTACTTACTCGTCTCACAAGGTTAGAATGGTTACAGACTAAAAAACAGCAAAGAGTTGCTGATTGTTTAGGGCAGTTTTGCACCATACTATAACCCATGGAGGAATGACATGAATAGATTTGCATGTATTCTCGCGGCAGGAGCACTCTCTTTAACCTTTGTCTCCCAAGTGTACGCCTGGCCTGACGTGCGGTATGACTCAACAACCGATTCATGCCGAAAAATAGGTTTTGGTAAACTTGAATGGGAGAGCCGACCCTGGGGAAAAGGAGGTCAGGGTTTTGACAATACCTGCAAGAGCTGCCACCATCGTGGCAATGAGAAGGGTGCTAAATTTCTCTATGTGGAATCTAAATCTTCAAAGGCATGGAATAGAATTTTTGCCCAGAAAAAAGTCGCATGTGCCAAGGATGGTTCGTGGGATGCCCTTAGCCAGGATCAACTCCTTATGGTGAACGATTATTTATTTCGCTTTGGTAAGGGCAGTCAGGATGCCTATCATAACTACTGACGGTAACGATACTTCCAGTTTGGGAGTATGTATCTGTTGAATGTTCTTGATGCCACCTTGAATTAAATCATGAATATTATTGCATCTGTTCAGGTGCATCTAGCTGCTTTCATGCAGCTCTTGATGCACTAGAACAGCAAGCTGCTGGGTGGTGTATGGTTTCATAACAAAGCCACCCACGCCCAGAGCCATAGCCCGTTTAACCTCTTGGTTATCTGAAAAGCCACTGGCTATAATGGCCTTTTGGCCAGGATGGTTTTTGATTATCTCCTCATAGGTCTGGCGGCCATTCATATCCTTACCCATGATCATATCAAGTAGCAATAGATCTGCATTATGATCCACCATATAGGCCACGGCCTCTTCTCCACTAGCCACAGCATGACATTGGTAGTTAAGTATTGTCAGTATCTGACTGGCAATATCACGCTGCTGTTGCTCATCATCAATAATCAACACCGATTGTCCGTTGCCTTCAGGTATACTGAGTGAAGAGTCTGAGGCAATTTTAGATGTTTGTTTGTCTTTTCCTTCAACCACAGGAAAAAAAAGGGTGAAGATTGTCCCTTGTTTGCTGCTATCAACAAAAATGGTGCCGGAATGATCCTGCACACTATTCCACACCACAGTCAGACCAAGGCCAGTGCCACTATGTCGGCTCATCTGTTTTTTGGTATAAAATGGCTCAAATATATGGTGAAAATCAATAGGATCAATACCTTGACCACTGTCGCTGACAATCATTTTGACATACTCGCCTGGTCTGTCTGGTTGTTGAAGCTCTGATGATGAATTGATAAGTATATTTGTCGTGCTAATGAGCACTTTTCCGCCCTCAGGGCAAGCCTCCAGGCCATTGCTGAGCAGATTCATGATTATTTTTTGGATATAAATGGCAGAACAGTTAATAAATTTTAGTTCATCACTAAGATCTGTTTTAAGTTCGACTTTCTTATACATCCCCAGCAAGTGCTCACACTCGGCTGAGGCAATAAAATCAGCTATGATTATATTGAGATTGCACGGTTCCTTAACAGTACTGGCACCTCTCGTAATGGTCAGCATATCGGTCACCACGGCTGCTGCACGTAAGCCTGATGCCCGGATTGCCTGGACGGTCTTGCGGAATGGGCTGTCTTTTTCCAGTTTGAGCAGCAGCAACTCAGGGTAATTAATGACACCAGAGAGGATATTGTTAAGGTCGTGGGCCACCCCACCTGCCATAAGCCCCAGTGCTTCCATTTTTTCGGCCCGTTGTAAGCGTTCAGCAGCCACCTTTTCCTTGGTGATATCCTTAGCTGTATGGACGATACCGAAAAATGAGTCATCCTTATTTAGGATTGGAGTGGCTTCTATCAACAAAATAGTTTCAGTGCCAGGCAGCTTTATTTCAGTTCTATGACTTACCTTGGTTTTTTTACTGCGCATATGGGGACAATCTTCACAGGGTTTACCTTCATTAAAGAGATCAAAGCAACGCTTTCCTATGAGTTCCTCCTGTTTAATTCCTGAAAATTTTTCCGCTGCTTTATTGGCGCGGAGGATATGAAAGGAGTCATCTTGGATAGTAATGATATCTTTAATGGCATTAAAGGTTTTTTCCCACTCTTCTTGGGCTTGTTGTCTTTTGTAACTTTCCTGTCGAAGTTTGGTGGTGCGATCTTCCACCTTTCCTTCCAGGGACTCATTGAGAAGTATGATCTCTCTAAGTAACGAGTCAAAACCAAGATAAATAACCATGACCGCAAGTCCCATCAAAATCAGACCAATGATGATGGTATTTATGATGGTGCGGCGAAAAGCATGTTGTGAGCTACTTATATCTTTTGCCACCATTAGATGTGCTATGGGCTCATGATTAAAGTTTTCAATTTGAAAATCGCTGAGCAGCAGGATCTCTTTACCGTTAATGGCTAAACGTTGATTGTTCAGAGATAGATCAGTTGTTGCTGGCAGGTTGGCAAGAAGGGGTGAATCTGTGAAAATGGCTTTAGTGCCGATCGAATGTTTGGCTATGGTTGAACGGAAATCAATGTCTGGATTGGTTTCAGGGAAATAAATGGCAATATCATTTAAGCCATGCCTCTGTAATGCCGAAGCAAGTTGGTTGCCATCAATAGCAAAGACAAGCAGCCCTTGATATATACCGTTGTAAAAAATTGGCTGAGTGAGCCGAAAGCCGAGTCCTTGCATGGTAAGTTCAAAACCTGCCATTGGCTCTTGGTTAGCGTTGGAGAGTGGAATCATCTGGCTTAGTAGGGCAATGTCTTCGCCAACATGATCAGACTTAATCATACGTAAAAAGGCCTTATTATCTGGGGTAATAAAGGCGATATTGGAAAAAAAACGGTTCTCGGTTTTGAGGATTTTGTATAATGGCTCGGTAAGAGATAAAAGCTTGGCACGGTCGCGCCCGGCAAAGGCCTTAATAATTTCTTTCTTACTGCTGGTAAAAGATTTTATACGTTTGCGGTACTGACTGTATGTCTCGGTGGGAATGAGTTCCAGGAGAGTGGAAAGCTGAGCTGTATCACGGGCAATATTGGCCTGATAGAAATGTTTCTGCTGAGTGACCAGCAGAATGATATACAAGGTATAGAGGGTGATAAGGATCACCCCAATAACTACTATGACCCGGGTGCGTTTATTCATATGTGACAAGATATAGCTATAGTGATTGATAGAGATGTGAGATTATTAAAGAACACAAAACAGTATCACAGGAAAGATAGAGGAATAAAGCAGTTATTTACATATTCATAACTTTACTACCTGTTGAGTTGTATAAGCGGTTAGGGTGTAATTTATCCCTTTGCTTTCCTTGGGGTAGGGGTGATCTGCTCTACCCGTGAGCGTATAATGCCATCAACAAGCTGTTGCCGAATTTCCTGGCCTTCTTTGATTTGGGATATGCTATTAATCAATTCCATCTCTGCATTATAGGTCAGGCTGTAACCTCGGCCAAGAATGGCTAAAGGGCTTAAACTATCTAAGCGGCTGGCAGAACGAGCCAGAGCCAGTTTTTTGACGGCCAGCTGGTTCGTCATGGCGGCCACCAATGATTGACGAAGTTGTTGGCTTTTGGCCTTTTGGACTGTAAGGGTAGCCAGCGGGGAATGATGGAGTAACTGACTGCGTTGTCTCTCTAACTGCTGGTGGCTATTATGCAGAGCAATTGCCATGGCATGGCTCAAGTTTTGAAGACTATAATCAACACGGAGGCCATATTGCTCAAGAATGGCACGGGGATCACCTAAGCGATGACGCTGCAAATCAAGGTTTTGCAGGAGTGTCTTAAGTTGTATCTGTTGCGCATTGCACAGGCGTCTTACCTTGGCTGATATCTGCCCAACAAGTTCATCTCGATCAGGGACTACCATCTCCGCAGCTCCTGTAGGAGTGGGGGCACGCAGGTCAGCAACAAAGTCTACAATGGTAAAATCCACCTCATGTCCCACAGCAGAGACTATAGGTAGATTGGAGGCCACAATGGTACGTGCCAATGACTCATTGTTAAAGGCCCAGAGATCCTCAAGGGAACCGCCACCTCGAGCCAAAACAATCACCTTGGCCCATTTTCTCTTATTCGCTTTTTCTATGGCTTTGCAGATCTCTTGGGCCGCACCATCACCTTGCACCTTGACTGGCAAAATCTCTACTTGCAGGTTTGGGTAGCGCTCCAAGGCTACTTTGAGGAAATCATGAATAGCGGCCCCGGTGGGCGAGGTTATCAAACAGATCCTAGAGGCCAAAAAAGGCAGGGGATGTTTGCGATCCTGGTCAAAGAGCCCTTCAGCAGCAAGATTAGTTTTTAGTTTTTCCAGAGCCAGTTGCAAATTGCCTTCACCCTTGGGGGTGACATGGTCAATAATGATCTGATAATCTCCACGTGGTTCATAGATGGTAAGGCGTCCTTTGCATACAACATGCTGACCATCTGCCAAGGCTGAAGCAAGATAACGCGCCTGGCCCTTAAAGAGCACAGCTTTAATCTGGGCCTTGTCATCTTTAAGGGTGAAATAATGGTGTCCAGAATAGGGTACGCTCAGGTTAGAAATTTCTCCAACAATGGAGACAAAGGAATAATGGCTTTCCAGTAACCCTTTCAGGGAACTGGTGAGTTCTGAGACTGTTTGAACCTTGGTAGATTGGGGAGTGAATGACATGGCTGGTGTTTACGGGCTAGCTCTTTTTTTTTGCTGCCAGCTGGCCACAGGCTGCTGAGATATCATCTCCACGACTGGAACGGATAAGCACGGTATATCCTGCCCATTTCAAAATATCCTGAAAGGCCAGTACCGTGGCCTCTTTAGGCTTACGAAAAGGAATCTCCGGTGCTTCGTTACAGGGCAGTAGATTGATCTTGCATGATAATGGTCGTAGCAACTTGGCCAGGGCACGGGCATCCTCCACCCCGTCATTAATACCCGCCAGGAGAATATACTCAAAAGTTATTTTTTGCCGTTTATCCAAAGGGAACTCTTGACAGGCGGTTAAGAGCTCTGCAATGGGATATTTTTTATTTACCGGCATTAGTTGATCGCGGATAATGTCGTTGGCTGCATGCAAAGAAACTGCCAGATTAACCTTAACTTTTCCTGCTAACTTGTTAATTTGCGGAGCTAATCCGCACGTAGACATAGTGATTCTTTTGGCTGAATATGCCAGGCCAAGTTCATCGCCTAGAATATCTAGGGATGTGATGACATTATCAAGATTGGCCAATGGTTCCCCCATACCCATATACACAATATTATTGATGCGCTGCTCCTCGCCTAGATCACTTTGGACAGCTCGCACCTGGCCGACTATTTCAGCTGGAGTCAGGTTACGTTTAAAGCCCATGGTGGCGGTAAGACAGAAGGCACAACCCATGGCGCACCCGACCTGAGAGGAGATACATAGGGTTCGGCGTTTACCATCTGGGATAAGCACACTTTCAATGATGGCATCATCAGCAAGGGCAAAAGCATATTTTTTTGTGCCATCCTGTGATAATTCAGATGTTTCAATGGCAAGATCGGTCAAGAGAGCAAGATCGTGCAATTTGCCCCGCAGGTCTTTACTGAGATTTGTCATTTGAGAAAAATCTATAATACCTGGTCTATAGAGCCAGGTAAAAATCTGCTTTGCCCTGAAGGCTGGTTGACCAAGGCTGGTAACCCAATCGGTTAACTGTTGACGGCTGAAATTGCGTAAGTCAGGAAGGGGATCAGAAGAGGGAGGCATGTGAATTAGGGGGGTAAAGGAAGAAAAGGGAAAATATGCAAAACAAAAAAGGAGATCATCTATTTACCACAGAATAGCAATTTGGCCATGTTTAATGAATCAAACCTAATTAGTGCCTGTCCAGAAATAGGTCATTTTGTTCGAGATCTTCGCGAGCAAGCTCGCTCCTACAGCCCGGCTTCTCATTCGAAAATTTAAGGTTTCCAGTGTTAGTTATGGCAACTCTATTCCTTTCTTCTTGGCAAGGTAGATAATAATCTCTAAGGCAGCATCAAAATTATAGCAGTGCAGGGCTTGACTTAGGCTATCAAGATCTGTGCTGTGGTCAGAGAAAAAAGAGGGTGAACAGTGATCATTGAGAAAATGGTTTGACCCTGGGTCACTGTTTTTGGTTAGTTCATAGAGTCTAGGAAGGAAAGAGTCAACATTTTCTTGACTTGTAGTTTGCTTGCTTTCAGCTGAAGAGGACAAGACCTTTTGTACTGCGGCAAAGGTTTCCGTCATCAGCGTATCAAGAGTGGCTGTAATAGTATCACAATCCTCCTGGCAATTAGCCAGAGAGGCATCTTCAAGATCCTTAGCCACCACTGCAAGTTGATCAGCCCCAATGGTAGCCGCTACCCCTTTAAGTGAATGAGCCAGCATACGCATTTCCTTGAAATCATGGGCTGTCTTTAAGTTCTGCAGTTCTTCAATGGTATCACAATGGGTTTCAATGAACTTGCCAAGGATGGAACGATATATCTTTTCATGGCCAGCGAGACGCGCCAGGGCATCACCGACATTTAGGCCATCAACCATGGTTGGTAGGGGAGAGAGAGGTGCAGCAACCCTTACTCTAAGCCATTGTTTTAGAACCGTGTAGAGCTGACTGGGATCCACAGGTTTGCTGAGATAATCATTCATTCCAGCGGAAAAGCATTGTTCACGGTGACCTTCAAGGGCATGGGCTGTTAGGGCAATTATTGGTATATTCATGAAACGAGGCTCTTGTCTGATCAGTTTACATGCCTCATAGCCATCCATAACCGGCATTTGAATATCCATTAAAATCAGATCAAAATAATCATTTTCGCTGGTTAGTAAGGTATCAAAACCTTCCTTACCATTATGGGTAATGTGAACTTGTAGCCCTATTGCCTCCAATAGCTCACGGATGACAATTTGATTAATCTCATTATCCTCCATCACCAGGACATGCCCACCAGCAAGTTTTGCCAAGGCATCACTATTATAATTAATACGCTGAATACTGGCAAAGGGACTCCGGTTGGCCAAACCCATGATGGAGAGGATTTTGTTATAGAGGGTGTGGCGCTGCAATGGTTTGGCCAGGTAATGACGCAGGCCAGCTTCCTGCCCCAGGGAAATAACTTCCTGGAGGCCATAGGCGGTAACCAATATAATGTGAGGTTGTTGTTCTGTACAACGACGCAGGATTTTTTGGGATGTAGCCACACCATCCATACCATTTAACTTCCAATCCATTATAATGAGTTGAAAGGGAAGTTCTTCGCCACGGTCAAGGAGATGTTGCCACTCAGCCAAGGCCAATGCACCACTCCGGGCAGTGGTGACCAGAAAGGAAAACGACTCCAACATGTTTTTATAGATGGTCAGGGCCGTTGGATTATCGTCCACAACCAGTACCCTCATGCCGCTGAGACAGGCCAGGGGAGGTTGATGGAGCTGATCATGATTATGCTGTAGGGCAATGGGAATGGTAAATGTAAAAATAGACCCTTTGCCTGGTAAACTTTGAACTTCGAGTTCACCGCCCAACATATCCACAAGCTGCTGGCAGATGGCCAAGCCAAGACCAGTGCCTCCATAGCTTCTGGTGGAAGAGGTGTCAACCTGGGTAAAAGGGGCAAAGACATTTTGTAATTGATCTTCCTCCATGCCAATGCCAGTATCTGAAACAGTAAATTGAATCACCACCCTTTCTTTATCTTGATGAACTAAATTTACGGCCAGTTCAACACTGCCTTCTGTGGTAAATTTGACACCATTACCCACCAGGTTAATGAGTATTTGGCGCAGACGCATGGGGTCGCCATTCAAGAGATAGGGCATTTCAGCCAGGATGAGTTTGAAATCAATACCTTTCTCTTCTGCCTTTGACGAAAGCAGATTCTTGACAGAATTTACAACATCAATGAGATCAAAATTAATGGCCTCCAAGGCCATATTACCCACTTCGATTTTAGAAAAATCAAGAATATCATCAATGATGGACAACAATGATTGGGCTGATTCATGAATTTTTTCTAAATAATAGCTACATTCAGTTGATGTGTCCTGCTGCAGAGCAAGATAGGCCATACCCATGATACCATTCATAGGGGTACGAATCTCATGGCTCATATTGGTCAGAAATTCACTTTTGGCCTGATCTGCAGCGGCAGTGATATCTTTTTCTTGTAGCGCATTGTCCATGGCCTCAAGCAGCTTTCTCGCCTGGGTGGCATAAATATTTTGCAACTCAGCATGTTCGTGAGATAAGTATTTGTAATGAAGGAGAAGTTCTTTGAGATACGGCGCTAAAAAATTATCTGCCATTGCTTTTCGGGCAAGCAAAGCTTCTATGTCGTGTATAAATTGTCTGGTCGAGGCAGTGGTATTATCATCCATACTGAGTATCCTAGCAAAGTCTGACTTGCATAGACAACTGCTTTGATAAAAAATTTTCATATGATATTCTTGAAATCAAGTTGTATATGGGGCGAGTGCTAATAGCATAGCTCTCCACTGTCATAAAAAAA
This sequence comes from Deltaproteobacteria bacterium, assembly GCA_029939635.1. Lineage (GTDB taxonomy): Bacteria > Desulfobacterota > Desulfobulbia > Desulfobulbales > SURF-16 > JAOZSN01. The sequence continues at coordinate 8,757 of JAOZSN010000015.1, read as the reverse complement.
GGGTATAGTATCTTGTTAATAAAATTTTTCTTTTCTGTTATTGCTGTTAGTCTCTTAATCTGTTTCCCCCCTAGCTCCACTCTGGCCCAGGATAGGAGCACTTGTTCTTCGCAACTCAGCGAAAGCTGGCAGACTTCCAAGGGTATGCATGCCCCTGAGTCAGTTCTTTTTGATCCCTTGAGTAGAATTTTACTCGTGGCCAATGTTAATGGGCATCCACTGGCCAAAGATGGCAATGGCACCATTGCCAAAATGGCTCTGCATGGTGTTCTTCTTGATGAAAAATGGATTACCGGTCTTAATGCTCCCAAGGGAATGGCCTTGGGTCATGACACTCTTTATGTGGCAGATATTGATGAATTGGTCGCCATTGATTGGACTAATGGCACTAAGCAGCGCTATCCTGCCGCTGGGGCTATCTTTCTCAATGATGTAATAATGGATAACCAGGGCCACGTGTACGTCTCTGATATGATGACCAACACTATCTATCGCCTTGCTGGTGACAGATTAGAGTTATGGTTACAGAGCAATGCCTTGCCTGGCCCAAATGGTTTATTCATTCAAAAAGATAGCCTTTATGTGGCCTGCTGGGGTGAAATAACCGATGGGTTTAAGACCAGTACTGCTGGCCATATAAAAAAAGTTTCTTTGCTAGATAAATCAATCACTTCCTTAGGTTCTGGTTTGCCCTTGGGCAACCTGGACGGTCTTGAGACTGATCATTGTGGTGGTTTTTGGGTAACTGATCATATGGCTGGTACCCTGATGCAGATCGATGCTTCAGGTAAGCTACTGCAAACCATAGAGGTTGGTCAGGGGTGCGCTGATATTGAAATGCTGCCGGTAGATTGGGAATTATTAATTGTACCGATGATGAGTGATAATAAATTGCGCGGCTTTACGATAAAATGATATATTATTAAGCTGTTAGCAGTTAGGTATTAGCCGTGAGCTAAAACCTAAGGCCTAAAACTCTATACCCTAAAATCATATGAGCGACGAAGAAGAACATGACGACATCCTTGACCTGCGTAAGGTTGAAGATGTCTTTGCCTGCATTGAGGCAGTGGCTATGGCCCAGGCCATTCTCATGGGGGTGGATCCTGAAACAGGTGGAAGCCTGGAAAAAGTGACTGCTGCCTTAGGTGCCCTCACCCTGACCATTGAGCAGGGTGAACTGGTTCAGCAGGTGGAGAAAATTGTTGAGGTTGAAAAGATTGTTGAAGTAGAAAAAGTCGTTGAGAAGGTGATAGAAAAAGTGGTGGAGGTTGCTACCCCGGCAGCCCCAGCACAAGCAGTACCGCCAGCAGGTAAGGCAGGGATCGATGATCTTGTTGATTTTGTTAACTCAACCAAACCCCAAGCAGATGTGGCAACACCACGTCCGGCAGATGATAATGATGATGATGCAATTATTGATATCCTCACAGGTGAACGGATAAATTAGGGGTGAAAGCTCACCATTTTCTTCCGCATTTTCACAAGGCACGTAGGTACTCTGGTTTCAAGCTGCGCTGTCCTGCTATTGCCTCATTTAGCTCTGCCACCACCTGTTCTTTGTCTCTCGGTAATCGACAATTGATAGCCCAATAATTTGAGGCATGATTGGCTTGTAATTGACATCTTCCTACCTCAATATTCAAAACCATCTCCTTTAATTCTTGCAGCATCATGGTGCTATCAGGAAGGTCAAAATCCCCCTGTTGCTGCTGCAGGAAGAGGGGAGTGTTATCCATGACCATCAAGGTAAGGGCAGCGATTTGATTTGGAGCCATCTTTGAAAGAGTACGAGCTGTTGCCTGCGCATGAATACGACTTTTCTCTTTACCACCAATACCGAGAAGAACCGTGACGGATAAAAACAGACCTGCTTCTCTGGCCCGTTTGGCAGCTAAGATCATCTTTTCACTGTGGGCGCCCTTGTTAATAGCGCTTAACACCTGATCATCACCACTCTCTAAACCCATATAAATACGATTAAGGCCCAGCTTCTTCAAGGCCTGCAACTCCTCCACACTTTTAGAAAGAATGGCCTTAGCATTGCCATAGAGGTTGATTCTGTTGACCCAGGGCAGACGTTGGCCAATCTTGGTAAAGATGTGAACAAGTCGTTTTTGGGATAAAATTAACACGTCGCCATCAGCAAGAAAAACCCGTTTTTGTCGGGTACAATAGCGGGCAGCAAAATCAATATCCTCATCCACCACATCCTCAGCCTTTATCTTAAAACATACATCCTTATAGGCCCCACAGAATGTACAGCGGTTATGGGAACACCCCACCGTAACCTGGAGAATGATAGAGTTTGCCTCACTGGGTGGTCGGATGACCGTGCCTTCATAATGCATTCTGATTACCTTCGTAATTTTAGCCTGTTTGCATGGCAGTGGAAAGCACGAGTTATTTTGTTAATAATTACACGGAGTTTACGGTTACCGGATTACAGTTTAAGGAAAAAGTTATTAATACAGATAACATCTTTAAACTGGCAATCGTGAACTGTAAATCGTCAATTTTACAAAAGAAAAGGGGAGAAGCGTAGAGCCTCTCCCCCCTTCAAACCAGCAATCTACTGCCTGTTGTTGTTACGAATTATTTTTTTCAAACTCCTGCATGAATGCCACCAGATCCAAAACACCCTGCTTAGGGAAGGCATTATAGATAGAGGCACGACAGCCGCCAATGGAGCGATGCCCTTTCAGGCCATCAAGACCTTGGGCTGCGGCCTCGGCAATAAATTGTGTTTCCAACTCAGGAGAGGGAAGATTGAAGGTTACGTTCATCAAAGAGCGGGAATCTTGCTGGGCATGGCCCTTGTAAAAATCGGTTGAGTCGATCATGTCGTAAAGGATAGCTGCTTTTTCGGCATCCATTTTTGCCATGGCCTCAACACCACCATTTGCCTTGACCCATTTACATACCAGGCCAACACAATAGATGGCAAAGCAGGGGGGGGTATTGAACATAGAACCCTTGTCGGCATGGGTCTTATAACGCAGCATGGTGGGCAGGGTCTCGGGGGCACGATCCAACAGATCCTCGCGGATAATAACCACCGTGACACCAGCAGGGCCCATATTTTTCTGGGCACCGGCAAAAATGATACCAAATTTGCTTATATCAATTTTACGACTGAGAATATCAGAGGACATATCTGCAATGAGCATTTTATCACTCACAGGCATATCCTTAAATTGGGTACCATAAATGGTATTGTTAGTAACAAAGTAGAGATATTCACTATCATCTGCTACGCTGTAGTCACCTTGTGCTGGTACATGATTAAAGGTAGTATCTTCGCTGGAATAGGCAACATCGGCCTGGGCAATAATATTAGCCTCTTTTATTGCTTTTTTAGCCCATGTTCCAGTATTAAGGTAGGTGCCTTTTTGATCAGCGCCAAGCAGATTCATAGGGATCATGGCGAACTGGGTGGAGGCACCACCTTGGAGAAAAAGCACCTTGTAATTATCGGGAACCTCCAGCAACTCACGTACCAGTGATTCTGCCTCATCTGCCACGGCCATAAATTCCTTGGAGCGATGAGAAAGCTCGATTAAGCCAATACCCTTATCATTAAAATTGACGATATCCTTGGAAGCCTGCTTGAGGACTTCCTGGGGGAGAGTGGCTGGTCCAGGGCTGAAATTATAGATACGATCTGGCATTTTCAAAATCCTCATTAAGCATTTTTTACAAGAAACGACACGGTGATAACAGGATTAAAACGGAAAAACAATTAATTGCGCAGCTTTCCTCATTTTTAGCATTACCTTATATATTCCGTGATCAAATAGTTTATATTTAATAAAACGCTGAAAACTCCTTAAATATCTGCTGATATATAGTGCACTTGGTGAAGGATGTCACGATATCAGCCAAAATTTATGAAAAATACACTGCCAAAAATAATCGCCCTGGTTGGGCCCACTGCCATTGGCAAGACTGCGCTATCACTCTTTCTAGCCCAGCATCTTGATGTGGAGATCATCTCCATGGATTCCATGCAGATTTTTAAAGAGATGGATATTGGTACAGCCAAACCCACCGAGGAAGAACAAGCCCAGATACCACACCATCTGGTTGATTTTGTTGCCCCTGATTGCCATTATGATGTCAGCGATTTTGTTGCTGATGCCCAAAGGGCAATTATTGACATTCGTAGCCGCCATCATCTTCCCATGTTGGTAGGGGGGACAGGTCTGTATTTGCATGGCCTTCTCTACGGTCTTTTTGTTGCCCCAGAAATCCCAGCAGCTATTCGGGCTGACATTCGCCAGCAGCTCATAAGTAAAGGCAATGCCGTCCTCCACGCGGAGTTAGCCATGGTGGACCCTCCCTCAGCCCAGCGTATCCATAAAAATGATAGCCAGCGCCTCTGTCGCGCCTTGGAAATTTTTACCACCACAGGTATTCCGTGGTCTGATTTTTTGGCCAAAGAGCAACAGATGCAGAAAAAACCACGTTATCTGGCCGTGAAAATCGGTCTGGAGCGCCCCAGAGAGGAGATTTATGAGCGAATCAATAGACGTGTTGATATTATGATTGAGCAGGGCTTATTGGCTGAGGTGGAAGATTTATTGCAGCGCTACTCAGCTGAAGAAAAAGCCATGCAGTCCCTGGGCTACCGCCATATGGTGCAATTTCTGCAAGGGAAATGGGACTGGTCAGAGACGTTACGCCTGTTAGCCCGTGACACCAGACATTATGCCAAACGTCAACTCACCTGGTTTCGGCGTGATAAAGAGATTCTTTGGTTTCATCCAGATGACCATGAAGCTATCTTAAAGGCCATCAGACAGGGACTCGCCCTATGACCACAATTATTGAACGGCCACAGAACAAGGATGTTTATAATGAGGTGATACGCCTGGGGTTTAGCCCATTTCAGGCCGATATAGTCAGCCGTCGTATACAGGATGTGGAGCAGGTGGATACGGTTATTACGCCTCGATTGGCTCATGTACCTCATCCATTCCTTTTGCATGACTGTGATAAGGGGGCCAAACGCATTATTAAGGCCTTACAATCAGCTGAGAACATTGCTCTGATCACTGATTATGACGTTGATGGTCTCACCAGTCATGCCATTATGGTTCATAGCTTTTTGGAGCATTTTTTTCTACCCCAGGAGCGCTTATCTCGCTTTGTGGGCCATCGCCATGATGATGGCTATGGGGTGACAGACTCCATGGTTGCCAAAATCTTGGCCCAATCGCCCCGGCCAGATCTACTGATTACAGCAGACTGCGGTAGTTCTGATCAGACTCGATTGGCAATGCTTGCTGAATATATGGATGTTATTGTCACAGATCATCATCTGCTGCCAGTGGATAATCTGCCTAGCAGCGCCTATGCCGTGGTTAATCCTCACCAGCCAGAATGTCAGTATCCAGATAAGGCCATTGCTGGCTGTATGGTGTGTTGGTTGCTCATGAGCAGGGTGCGTACTATGCTGGTTGAGGAGAATATTCTCCTGGAACAGGCACCAAAACTGGGGAACCTGCTAGATTTTGTGGCCTTAGGCACAGTGGCTGATTCAATGTCTCTACAAAGTGGAGTGAACCGTGCTGTTGTTCGAGCAGGGCTGCAGGTGTGTCAAACAGGCGGCAGGCCGTGCTGGGCAGCAATCTCTAGCTTGTTAGGCAAAAAAAAAGAACGCCTGGGGGTTGATGACTTTGGCTTTCAAATTGGTCCACGTATTAATGCTGCTAGTCGTATGGGTGATCCTGTTGATGCGGCAAATTTTTTGCTGGCTGAAGATGGTAGAGAAGCCAACAGGGCAGTACAGTTTCTTGATGAGCTTAATGGCCAACGCAAAGATGCTGAGCAGGATGCCTTACAGCTTTGTGAAAAGTTTTTAGATGCCAGCACATTGCCGGCAATCATCATCATCAGCCACCCACAGTTTCATCCAGGCATCCTAGGTATTGTTGCCAGCCGCCTTGTGGATCAGTTTAATCGCCCAGCCATTGTGGCAACACCCCAAAAAGATACTCCCAATACATTACTTGCCTCTGGACGAAGTGTGGCAGGGTTGGATCTGCGTGCCATTTTAGCAAAGGTGGAGCAAGAAGATACAGAAAATGGATTGCTTGCCTATGGCGGTCATGCCGCAGCAGTGGGATTGAAAATTCAGCTCGATCAGCTGGAGTCATTTAAAATCCAGACCCAGGCCATTGTTGCAGACCTCTTATCAGCAAAAGAGGACACTGTTATACAGGTTGATGGTTCCCTTGATCCGTATTTACTACAAGTTGACACCATAGAGGAGATGAATCGCTTAGCACCATTTGGTCGTGGCTTTGAGACACCCTGTTTCAATGGTTTATTTACAGTGACTGCCTTTCGTTTTGTTGGCCAGGACAAAAATCATCTCAGCCTTACCATGCGAGCTGCTGGTCAACAGGTTAAGGCAATCTGGTTTCGTTGTGGTTCAGCTGATCTTGAATTCCTTCATAAGGGTGTCTCGGTGCAAGCTTGTTATGAAATGAGCGAAAACGAGTTTAGAGGAAAGGTTTCTCTTCAGTTATTAATTAGAGCCTTGTGTGAGGCATAAGATAACGAAGCCACCAGTAAGAATAAGGCCTCAGCCTTTAGCTCATGTGATACATTAACTAACACGAAGTATCTATTATCTGCCTGTACAGTCGGCATTTACCATAACTTTACATAATATATATTATGCGACATAGGGCAACCTTTTAGATATCTATTCCCGACCGCCACCCCTCCTGTCTGGATACAAAGCTGAATAATTTCAGAAAGATAGTGAGCCGTCCAAAGATGCCAAACCTGGATACAAGAGCGGCTGAAACGCTGGCCGTTATTGCCACCAGCAACCAAGTTTAAACAACCTCGCCGCCGCCTACCTTGAAGCCACTGGGAGCTTTTGGGGGGATCTCATAAAAAATGGCCACTGTGGGTGGCAGGCGCATATCTAGAAGGCCGCTGACACAAGCAAATGGAATAAAATAGAGCATAAGCTGTTTTCTTATATTTCATTGAATTGGCGCGGGAAACCTCTCACAAGTTATGAGGTAGTTGTGAATCTCATTGGCTCAACAACTACTGCCAAAGGGCTAAAAGTAAAATCTGAACTTGATGAAAATATATACGAAAAAGGGATTAAGGTGCCTGATGAAGATTTCAAAAAAATAAACATCACTAAAGATGGATTTCACGGCGAATGGAATTACACAATACGACCTAACTCGCCAGGTCAAATGTAAATGTTATTTCGTAACGGCCCCTACATACCGCTCACTTCCTATCGTTTCCTTCAGACCAAACCGTTACCAGTAACGCCCTTACGATTCGGATTGTCTCCCCCTTTTGGTCGGGGTGACGCCTGCTTAACGCAGGCTGGGGTTGCCCGTCATGCCTGGCAAACAAAAAAAGCCTTGGAGAATTCTCCAAGGCTTTTTTATAGATTTCCGTCGAAATCTATAAAACACTGTCATTTATGATGGTCATATATCTACCCAGAGCCACCTTATATTTTAGTAAGGTCACTGGCCCTTGAGAGGTAGAATTGTCTTACCCGTAGCTCCAGACAATTAATTTCAAACGCCCTTATTAATTTTTTTTGCCACATTTGACACAAAAATCATGTGTAAGGCACTAAAACCTTAAGAAAAGACCTGCTAAATGAATTGGTTTATTTTACTGCATCTGCAAGTTTACTACCAGGCTTGAAACGAGCAACGGTACGTGCAGCGATCTGGATAGTAGCACCAGTCTGAGGATTACGTCCCTGACGAGCAGCACGATCTGAAGTTGAGAATGTACCGAAACCTACCAAGGTAACCTTGTCGCCATCTGACAATGCATTGGTAATTGACTCAAGCAGAGCTGTTAAAGATTTTTCGGCGGCTGCTTTGCTGATTCCAGCAGATGAAGCCATATTCTCTACCAATTCACTTTTATTCATACTCTTTCTCCTCTATGATTCTTAATGGGTGTGGTTTAAAGCCACTTGAATTGTACCAAACACCTTATTGATGTCAAATAAAACTATTTGTTTTTGTTAAATATTTTTTATTTAATTGCCAGCAGCTAAGAAAATAATACGTGTGAAAAATCATTCTTATTGCATTTGGATGTGCAGAAAGGCAAATAATATCATTTTCGGGATTGTAAATAAGTGAAATAAACCCTTTGAAGTGATGCAAGTTATGGAGAGCAAATACCCTCGTATCTCTTGCTAGAGCACAATACCCGGTCGTTCAGAAAGATCAAGAAAAACTTTTGTGAAATGATTTGAGCTAAACTTACTCAGAATCAATTCACCGATAGATCTCCGGATAACCTCCTCCCCCTGACCCTTGCTGACAGTCAGGAAAACTTTTGAGCTGTCAATAAAGACTCTACAGCCTGAAAACCCTGATTTTATTAAAAAAGATTCTACTTTGTCAATCAAAGATAATGAATCCAAACAAATTTTTTCACCTGTAGGAAAACGGGTTGCCAAACAAGATTCTGCAGGTAAATCCCAACATGGTAAATCGAATTTTTTACTCAAATTCCTGATATTTTTTTTTGTTAATCCAGCAGCAAGAAGAGGCATGGGAATTGCTAGTTCCTTGATAGCACGGCGACCAGGGCGATCTTCTCTTTGGTCATCAATGTTAGAGCCATCTAATAGTAGCGTGCCAGCAGGTAATAATTTCTGCATCTCTTGGTAGATGAATCTCTTGCAGATATAACAACGCTGGGAATTATTGTCTTTAAACTCAGGAAGAGTAAGGGGGT
>JAOZSN010000130.1:3312-8643 GCA_029939635.1 Deltaproteobacteria bacterium | reverse complement strand
TGGAACCAAACGAGATCGTGGTACTGGCCAACAGCCGAGCACCAGAAGGTGTTGAGCTGGCTCATTTTTATATGGAGCAACGCCACATTCCACCAGAAAACCTGCTGCTGCTTGACACCAGTAGAGATGAGGGCTGTGATCGCCAGACTTATGATAGAGAGATTGCTGCACCTGTCCGCAGCTTTCTGGCCAACAGGCCTCACATCAGCTGCCTACTCTTATTCTATGGTCTGCCTTTACGCATTAATGGCTTCAGAATTTCTGGGCCAGATCATGCCAGCAATCGCAGACGTGATCCGATTGCCTCGGTGGACTCAGAACTGAGCCTGGTTAAAGCAGGCGACTATGAGGTGGATGATTGGCTGCCAAACCCCTATTTCCTGCAATTCCAAGATCAGGAAAATAAATTCACTAAAAATGAGGTGCTCATGGTGGCCCGATTAGATGGGCCAGACCAGGCAGCAGTACAACGCATCATCAACGACAGTCTGCTTGTGGAAAAAAAAGGCCTCAGCGGTACGGCCTATTTTGATGCGCGCTGGCCTCGACCAGCGGAGGAAAAGGGGCTGAGTGGCTACCAGCTATACGACAATGCCATCCACCAAGCAGCAGAGGCTACAGGTAAAGTAGTAGCGACAGTACTTAATGACAAAGAGGAGTTATTTCAACCCGGCCAGGCCCCCGAGGCAGCCCTCTACTGTGGCTGGTACAGCCTGGCCCATTATGTAGATGCCTTTGACTGGCAGCAAGGTGCCATTGCCTACCATATTGCCAGTGCTGAATGCACCACCCTCAAGAAAGAAGGCAGCCAGGTCTGGTGCAAGGGTTTACTGGAAGATGGCGTGGCCGCCACCATCGGGCCGGTAGGGGAACCATACGTTCAGGCATTCCCCTTCCCGCAGATATTCTATGCCCTGTTGCTGGATGGCGACTTCACCCTGGTGGAGGCCTACCAGCTCAGCCTGCCCTTCATCTCCTGGAAAATGGTACTCATCGGCGACCCTCTCTACCAGCCCTTTCGACAAAGGGGAGTCTTGCCGTGACCACGAACTCTAGGAGGCTACCTAAAAGGCGTAACGAAGATTACCCTGGAAGCTGTACTCATTGAAATTGGCACGGGCAAATTTTGAGGCACCATTAATATCCATAGTCAAACTATCCAAAAAATTCATGCGTAAACCAAACCCAACATCTCCACCGGTGCGATCGTAATCCACACCCAGAACTGCATCATATTTGGCATCATACTCAAAGGCCAGCAGAAGGTATGGTTCCACATGGGCAAATCCATACGCCACCTCTAAGCCAGCGGTAAACTGGGCAATATCAATTTTATTTTCAGGGATGACGGTAGTATTGCTCTCAGTGAAGCCCTCCTGACTCTCATGGGCAAAGAGATAGGCCAGATTTGCCACAAATGTCCAATTATCCTTGTAATAGAAATTATTTATGGCGCTCTGCATAAAATAACGTTGAGCATCCAACGAACTTGTAATGGTACCGGAGGCCCTGTCTTGCTCATACGAGACAAAGGTATAGCCGGCAATAAGATCGAAGGATAGATAGTCAGTGACCATCCAGGAGAGATAGGGAGCCAGAGAATAGCCATCCGTCTGGGCGGAACCAAGGTTATACTGCGAATCCTCATCCATATTTTCATATGTTATGGCTGTACCCATGGCAAGGGTATCAGTGAGCATATAATCATACCCCGCTACAACCGTATAGAGGGAGGAATCAGACGCAGTAACAAGATTTGTATCATCTGTTGAGGTGTAGCCAAGATTGCCCCACATGCCATGGCGATCAATTTGATCACCAGCGGAAATCCCCAGACGGTTCTGGCTTATGGAGAGATCAATACGATCATCAATAAGGTCATTGGCTGAGGAAATAGCAGCAGGAGAGCCCCCCTGACCTTGAGCAACGCCCGGAGCTGCCCGTCGAAAAATACTTGCTGTGCGGATGGAAATAAATTTTGTTAAAAAATTGACTGAGGAGATCATGTTCTTGCCTGCACTGACAACCGAAGAAGGTATATCTCCAGTATCAATACCAATGGCAAGATAATAATTGTCATTAATTGTTGTCTCTGAGTTATAGAACTGGAAAGAATCAGCGCCATTATAGCCAGAATCAGCAGTATAAAGCACAATCTCGGAAGGAATAGTGCCTGTCGTCGTGCCACAATCCGCCAGCTCCTGGGCAAGGGAAAGAGTACCCGTACCACCATTAGAGAAGGAACCATGGGCAGGGGCAATAGTGTTGTACCCAAGATTTGTTGCATAGCCGTCCGGTGTTGTCCCACAGTGATGAAACATAACCTCATAGGTACCATCCACCGCAATGGATTGACTATAATCTGCTGCCAGAGATGGCGTAGCAAAAATGATCAGCAGTAGGGCCAGCCATACACCATTTAGTCTCTTCATCATCTCTTCCATCTCCCTTAAAAATTACACTCTTTTGACCTTTTCCCGTGCGCCAATAATAATAATTTCGTAACGTATCATAAAAAAAGAATATCCTCTAATAATTTCCTTTCACCCCAATGACTATGCCACAAAATGTTCACATTTCTTATCGCCTGCTGATGTCGGTTGTTCTCCTGATGATATGCCTGCCAACACCAGCCCAAGCCCGCCGGATGTCCTTTCGTCCCACAGCCATTAAATCAATAACCAAGGCTATTCACACCAATACCCGGCAGATATTCAGACCCTCCTTTACCATCCGCTCTCGCTACGCCGGAGCAATGAACAGTGGTTCTTTCAGCTCGGATGGAGAGTGGTTTGTCACGGCTGGCGCCAGTGGGGCGGCTCAGCTCTGGAGCATGACAACAGGCCAGCAGGAAATGGTGTTTAGCCAAGGCTCGACACCGCTTAAAAAGATTGCCTTTCTGCCTGGACGAAACAGCCTGCTCAGCGCTAACAGCCAGGGCCAGCTTATCCTTTGGGACATAGGTACGAACAAAAAGGTACGAGAAATAGATACTCATTTTCAGGGAAAAACATCTTTCTTGGCCATTACCCCCTTTGCCGCCAGGGGCCAAAAGAGCAGGGGGCTGAAATTCACCACTCCGACAGGAACAGCCAAAAAATTTACCTATGGTGGCCAATTTTGCCTTGCCCCCAGCAGCAAAAAGGAGATAGGTGTCTGGGATGTGGATAACGGCAAAAAGGTACGGGCGTTCAGCGGTCATTCGGCGTCCTTAACCAGCATTTCTGTGGCGCAAGACGGCCTCTTGGCCGCCTCCGGAGATTCCTCGGGCAAGGTGGTGGTTTGGAATTGGCAGACCGGCACGGTGAATCAAGAATTCATGCACCGCAAGGCAGTGACCGCCCTGGCCCTGAGCAGCAATGGCAGCCTTATTGCTATTGGCTATGCTGATGGTGATATTCATTGCTGGCTGGTGGCCAAGAAGAAAAAGGTCTTTGCCATATCTGGCCACGACGGAGCCGTAACGTCCATACGCTTCAGCCCAAACATCACCGCCATCGCCTCAGCGGGAGAGGACAAGACCATTAAGATATGGTCTGCCGCCCAAGGTACACTGGATAAAGAGATGAGCGGTCATGAACAGGCAATCAATGACCTGCAGTACGCACCCTCTGGCCAGCAGCTTCTCTCCTGTTCAACTGATAAGACATCACGCTTTTGGGATACGGTTACAGGAAAGGAGATGGTTCGTCTGGTTTCCATGCGCAAAGGCTGGGCAGCTGTAAGCCCCACCGGATATTTTGACGGCACCCTTGACGGTCAGCTTGAAGACAGGCTTGATGCTATTCTATGGACTGTTGGCAAACGGGCATTCAACGTTGATGGCTTTATTGAAGGCTATTATCGACCAGCCTTACTGGGTCGTATCTTTGCAGGCCAGGACCTGACGGCCAACACAAAATTGCCCAATATCAGTGAGGGCTTTAATCTGCCTCCCAGGGTACGAATTACCAGTCCTGCCCCAGACAGCGGTTTTTCGCACCGACAGATATCCGTAGAGGTTGAGGCCACAGATGAGGGCGGCGGAATTAATGCCATCCGCCTCTTCCATAACAAGAAAATTATCCCAGAAAGCATGGCCAGCAGCAAAACCATAAAAGACAACGGTGCAAAACGAATTATTAAAAGCTATACAGTCACCTTGGCAGACCAGGAAAACCATTTTCGGGCCGTGGGCCTTGATGATAATCGCATTGAAAGTGAACATGCAGAAATAGCAGTGCAGTACCAGGGGACAACACCCCTACCAATCCCGGCTCTCCACCTCTTTATTGTCGGGATCAACAAATACCAAAACCCTGCTCTTAACCTTAATTTTGGCGTACCGGACGCCATGGCAGTAACTGGCTATTTCACCAGCACATCAAGCATATTCACGACTATTTCAAAAACGCGCCTATTTGACAGTGAGGCCTCACAGCATGGCATTAACCACATGCTGGCGACCATGGCAGAGATACCGGCCCAGGATAGTATAATCCTCTACTTTGCCGGCCATGGTGAGACCGTCCAGGATGAATGGTTTTTTATACCCTATGATCTCAGCACCTTGAAAGGGAAGGAGAGTATCCGCGCCAAGGGGATCTCGTCGAAAAAATTACAAGAGAGCATCAGTAGCAGCCAGGCCAGACGGGTCCTGTTACTCCTTGATGCCTGTAAATCAGGGGCAGCCATGCATGCCTTTTCCACCTTTGAGGATCAGCGCCCCTTTGCCCTGCTTTCCCGCGCCACAGGCATTCATATTGCCGCCGCTTCCACCAGCCAGCAATATGCCAGCGAGCTTGAAGACCTAGGCCACGGTATCTTTACCTTTACCCTACTCACCGCCTTGCAGGGCAAAGCAGACCTCCAACCGACAGATGGACGAATATCTGTATTGGAGGTGCTCGACTATATCAATAGAGAGATGCCGATCCTAATCAAAAAACATAACACCGCCGCCCAACGCCCCATAAGTAGCTCCAGGGGAATTGACTTCAGGCTCCATTAACAGGAGTAGCTATAAAGATGCTCACTGAAAAATTGAGAAATGTATACTGGCCCTGGTGGGAGAAACCTTAATAAGCTCTTTGGTAAATCTGATACCGCGTGTCCGCATCTCTGAGCCCATGGGCAACGGCTTTTCACTGGCAATGGCCTTGATACGATCAGTTCCCACGGGCGGGGTAACCTCCAGGGAAAAATCAGCACCAGGGGGAGGAATCTGGTAGCGGATGCCAGGCTGGCAAAAATTATCTGGTTGATACGGGTTTGGAAAAATGGTCATGACGTCCCCGGCTGGAGTAACGTCAATTATTTTCACATAGAGGGGTTTGGTTACCTCAAAAAAGT
>JAOZSN010000130.1:0-3302 GCA_029939635.1 Deltaproteobacteria bacterium | reverse complement strand
CAAAAAAGATCTGTATGCTGTCGCCAATTTCATAGCCCGAGGCATCAGTCCAGACACTTAACAAGGTATCGCTACTGGTGGCCTGGTTTGATTTACTATGCTGTGCCCCTGACACCGCGTCATCCTGGGCAACCCATTTATAATAGACCGGTTCTGCCTTACGCCAGACCTTTGCCATGGCAACTATCTCACCATTTTGCAAATTGGCTATTTTCAGATCACAGCGAACCTTTGATTTCTGCAAACTGACCTTGCCAATGAGCAAAAAATCAGCATCAATGAGACTCCGTGCCCCGGCATCACCCTCGGTTATACCGGCCATATTCAGCTTCCACTCATCAATGATGAGGTTGAGATCTCGCCGCTCAACAAACTGCAGGCCAGATTCCTTACCAAGCTGGACGGCCAGTGGTTCAATAAGTTGGGACATCTCGGCCGCCAGTTTACTTTTCTTACCATCACTGGTGGTAAGTTCCACACAGGCCACTTTCTTGCCAGCAGGAACCTGAGACAAAATCTGAGTCAAGCCCTGGGAAAAGGACAGGTCTTCTTCCACCGAGCCAGCTGCACAACTCATGCTTGGCAGAGAATAGACACAGCAGCTCACCACTATAAAAAAACAAAAAACCCTCACATACAGCCTCATAAAATTCATAATACCCTCAAAAACAAAATTACTTATTTCAAAAAAAAACAGATGCACCTCAAACAACGAACAGAACTAGCCATAGCCCTTAAGATCATCTACTGGGCCCTTATCATCTCCACCTTTTTCACCAGTGGCTGCGCCCTTTTCACCAGCAGGATTGAGCACGCTATGACACTTGCGAAACAGGGCAATCTACAGCCAATGACCTTCCAAACTGACTCGTTTCGTATCTATGGCTTCCAGCGTTTTTCCGACCCCTTGGCCCCACTGACTATTTATTTGGAAGGCGATGGAGCAGCCTGGAAAAGCAAAAACAGACTGGCCGCAGACCCAACCCCGAAAAACCCTCTAGCCCTAAAACTTGCCGTGCAAGATTCAGCCGCCAATATTCTCTACCTGGCTCGGCCCTGCCAATATGTGAGCAGCAAGCAATGCACTCCTCAATATTGGAGCAGCCACCGCTATAGCCCAGCCATACGTAACGCCATAAACCAGGCTATTGACCAAGCCCGGCAGATGGCAGACAGTTCACAAATAATCCTTATTGGCTATTCAGGTGGCGGGACTTTAGCAACCTTGCTGGCGGCGCAGCGCCAGGATGTGTGCCAGCTCATCACCATTGCCGCAAATCTTGATATTGATGCATGGACACAACACCATAAGGTCACGCCATTATGGGGATCTGACAGCCCTATAGATCACGCCACCACCTTACAACATATTCGCCAAATCCACCTGGTGGGAGAGTTAGATACCATTGTCCCCCAAACCATCGCCCAGTCATATATGGATGCATTACCTGATAGTTCTACAAGCCGAATGATTGTTGTTAAAGACGTCAACCATTACCAAGGCTGGGACAGACAATGGCCGATCCTACTTCAGGAAAGAGGAGACTGTCATTAAAAACACACTTTAGCACAACAACGAGAGAACAAAGAAGGTGCTGGTGGCAGGGGACGATGGGTCGTGACCCGGGCCAGATGACAGAAATAGATGTGCCAGCCCTGCTTATGCAGGCGACGGCAATAATCGCGTGACCAGTAGGCCAGTTTGCCCTGGGGCAAACCAATATCACGAACGGCCTCTCGGTTCACCAACAGCACGGCACCATTAAGCCAGGCCACCTCCTGACTGGCCAGGCCATCCCAACCAAGGGGCGGGCCATCCTGCCAGGCCAAGGGGTTGGTTGAGCGAAATATAGAAGGCAGGATGGTGCCCTGTTCAGAAAAAAAACGAGGCCCAACAGCCCCCACATCCGGATGTTCATCCAAGAATTCAAGGAGGGAAAATAACGCCGCAGGTGCAGGTAAAACAGCCCCATCCCAGACCGCCAAATAGCGCCCTGTGCCGTGGGACCAGGCCTGGGCGAGATAGTTGGCAGGATCCAGGGCAAGAGAGGAGATAGGCAATTCCTCCTGCCAGTCCTGCCAGCCCACGGCATTCTCAGGCACAAAAATCTGCACACTGACCGGGTCAAGGCAGGCAGACAGGGCCTGCAGACAGGGGGCCAGGTCAACACCAGCCTGGCAGGTTATGGCAATGGAGATATCTGGCAGTATTTCCATCACTTACGAGATAAGTTTTCCCTGCACGGTGGGGAAAAGTGCCATGTTGGTGTGAGGCAGAAAGAGTGAGGCCATATAATGACTCATAAACTCCTGATTCTCGGCCAACTCCATATTGGTAATAAGCTGACTCACCTCCGAACGTTCCCGGAAACGTTTATTATCATCCAGGCTGATCTGCGCCCCCAATAAAGAGGCATTGCCGAGATAATAAAACTTGTCCCGGCTGACATCGGGTAATAGACCAATGGTGATGGCACGCTCCAAATCAATATAGGCCCCGAAATTACCAGCAAGAATGACTCGATCCAGGTCAGAAAAAGTCAGTCCAACTGATTCAAGCAGTGTTTGGTAGCCGGCATACATGGCACCCTTGGCACGAATGAGGTTGTCTATATCTACCTCGGATATAATGACATCTTGACCAATAAGGCTGTCATTATCCCAGGCCAAGACATACTCATAGCCATCCTCACTGCTACGTAGACGGGGGTGGTCAATGGCTCGGTTAAACTTCCCCTGCTGATCTATGACGCCGGACTCAAGGAGCTCAGCCACAATGGAGATAAGCCCTGAACCACAGATACCGCGTGGTTTGGTGCGCCCCACGGTGATGATCATCGGCTCATAGGTCTCAGGATGGATATGAAAATTCTCAATGGCACCTTCACTGGCCCGCATACCAAATTTAATACCACCACCCTCAAAGGCAGGGCCAGCTGAACAGGCAGAAGCCATCATCCAGTCCTGATTACCCACAACAATCTCACCGTTAGTACCAATATCAATAAACAGGGTGGTCTCAGAACTCTTATGCATCTGGCAGGCATGGACACCGGCAACAATATCACCACCCACATAAGAGGCAATGGAGGGGTAGAGGAAGAGACGCACCGAGGGATGGGCCATGACGCCGATGGCTGCTGCCCTGGTCAGGGGAAACTGACTGGCCACCGGCACATAAGGTGACTCGCGGATAAATTTAGGATCGATCCCCAGTAACAGATGACTCATCACTGTATTACCGGCAGCCATGATATAGCTGATATCACTGGGGCTGATAATCACCTGCTTGCAGACATCCT
>JAOZSN010000129.1 GCA_029939635.1 Deltaproteobacteria bacterium | reverse complement strand
CGGCTTCTGCTCCGCTGTAGGCATGGATAAAGTATAATCCTTTGCCGGCAAAGGAAAAGTCTGACAGGGCAAGTTTGGTAACGGAATGGACGTCTTCCTCATCATCAACAATCAGCACCTTCCAACCATCTTTTTGCTGATTAGTAGGACTGCTTTGTTCCTTTGCAAACAGGTTGTCAAATTCTGTCATGGTGGGTTTGCCAAGCTAATTTTGAATTCAGAAAGTAGGGGGCAGGATGAAAACAATACATTTTACCCTGAAATGAATACCTTGGCTTACCATATTGGCCTTGCTGATATCAAGGAGTTTCGCTTACCCGTTTGTCTGACCTATTTTGGCAAGGTGACGGTAGAGGGTGGCGCGGGATATGCCTAATATTTTTGCGGCAGCAACACGATTATTAGCCGTACGGTGCAGGGCATCAAAAATTGATTCTTTATTGAGGGTGGGGCGTTGTGACCACCCCATTTTCTGTGTTATTTTCTCTTGTTTAGGGCGGAGATTAATGGAAACATGTTGTGCTTGAATGACAAGATCATGGGAGAGAACTGTGGCCAGGTGGATAACATTTTGCATTTCTCTGGCATTTCCTGGCCAGTGATATGATGTGAGAATCTCCATGGCCTCGCTACTAAAGATTTTATCCTTATGAATTTGTTGTTTATCTTTGAGGCATTGCAGGAAATGCGCAGCAAGCAGCGGTATATCTAACCGGCGTTGGCGAATGGGGGGCAGAGTTATTGGTACCACCCCGAGCCGGTAAAATAGATCTTCCCGGAAATTACCCGCTGTAATCTCCTGGCGTAAATCCTTATTGGAAGCTGAGATGATGCGTACATCTACGCTGATCATCTCTTCCCCACCCAATCTTTGTAATTTCCCCTCCTGGATGACCCGTAATAATTTGAGCTGCATTGCGGCTGAAATGTCGCCAATCTCATCAAGAAACAGTGTGCCACCATCGGCCTGCTCAAAAAGGCCACGACGACTCTTGACTGCTCCTGTAAATGCGCCCTGTTCATGGCCAAATAGTTCACTTTCCAGTAGATGTTCAGATAAGGCTCCACAATTAATGGGTAGGAAAATCTTGTCGCCTCGTCGGCTCACCTTATGGATGGATAAGGCCACCAACTCCTTGCCTGATCCTGATTCTCCCTGAACAAGCACAGCGGCTGTATGGTCTTTAAGGTCATGGATGAGCTGAAAAATAGCCAGCATCTTACGATCTTTACCAATAAAACCAGGCAAGGTTATGTCAGCAGGTATAGAATTGGTGTGTTGGCTTATCGGAGCCTTGCTGATGTGTGAATTTCGCTGATGTATCTGGTTTGCTGGTATGTTCAGCTCTCCTACAATGACAAAACCAAGCCGATTCCCGGCAGTGTCAGTAATATATGACAATCTGCAGTTGATTTGTATCTCTCGTTCCTTTTTTTGGCGCTTAAAGGAGAAAGAGATCTCGTCCTGGTGTTCCAGTTGCTCTAGCTTGCTTCGAAAAGATGCTTGACTGATATTTTCCTGCTCTAGTACATCCTCTAGCGTCAGGCCAATCACCTCACTGGGTTGATAGCAAAAAATATCCCGGGCCACCTGATTGTAGTAGGTCAAGATATGGTTGCGGTCTGTGGCAATGATAAATTGCTTATTGGCCTTATTGACAATGGCCTCCAGCAACATTTTCTTTTCAAGGATTTCCATGGATTGTTCCTTGGAAATGTCATTGAGACGTTGCAGTCCTTTTTTCCCTTGCTGGAGGCGATGGATAAGGGAGTAAGTCTTTAAAGCTGTAAACAAGGTGGTATGAAGTTTGCGCGAAGTGAGTTCTGTTTTGGTTCGATAGTCACTTATATCATAGTCACGTGCCACATCTGCCTCATTGGCAAGACCTGTCTGACCGGTGCGGAGGACAATACGAACCTCTTCGTTTTGCAGGGATTCTCTAATGAATTTAACAACCTGTAGTCCTGCATCATCTTCTTCCATGACCACATCTAGGAGGATTAAGGCCGTGTCAGGATGACGGGCGATTTGCTCATTGGCCTCTTTGGCTGAAAAGGCATCTATGAAGGTGAGTCCACGTCCTTGGAAGAGGTAATCGTGCAAGACCAGTTTAGTTACCTTGTGGACATCGACATCATCGTCAACAATCATCACCTTCCAGTAATGATCGTTGCGATTGGCTGGTGGCTTAAAAATGTGCTGGTGGTCAACAAAGAGATTGTCAAATTCTTTCATGATAGGCTTGGCTCCAGTAAGTGACAGCTAAAAGGGCTATCTTGCTGGGGCAATGAGTGCAACTGTTATGCCACTATACACAGAGAGGCTGTGTCGCAACACTGGCAGGATGTGCGTTCACTGTCGTGGGCAGTAAGTCGTGGATTTGACTGTCTCATCTGTCTCGTTGCTGTCTCTGTCGATTGTATGGTGAGACAGATGCAAGGAGGAAGCATAAAGAAAATGGTAGTTTATGTAGAGAACATCATAGAGCAGGTTAACCTGTTCTACAGGCCAAGCTGCAAGATGCTATCCTATCCCTAAAGATCTTGGCTGGGAGCCATGGCATAATATTTGCTCGAATTTAAAAGATATGGCCTGATGATATGCAAAAAAAACGTGCTATGCTGGTTGAGCTGTTATAAACTTTTCTTGTGTATTTAGTTTATTGTAATTTTACTCTTCTTCAGTCAACTAAAGTGTGATTATGACAACTGACTTTGATGACCTTTTTGCTGAACCTCCAGCTGAATCTTCTCATGAAATATCCCGTGATTCCCATGAGGCTCCCTGGAAGATCCTCATTGTCGATGATGATCTTGATATCCATGAGGTGACAAAACTTGCCTTAAGTGATGTCACTTTTTATGGTCGGCCTTTACTGTTTCTCAGTGCCTTCAGTGGCCAAGAGACCCTGGATATGCTGGATGAACATAGTGACTGCGCCCTGGTGCTGTTAGATGTGGTCATGGAAGAGGATGATAGTGGTCTCACCGTTGTTCGTCAGATCAGGGAAGAGTTGAAGAATAAATATGTCCGTATTGTCTTGCGTACTGGTAATCCTGGCATGGCACAGGAGCGTGATATTGTCCTTAGTTATGATATTAATTACTATCTCACCAAGAGTGAGATAACCTCCCAGAAATTATTTACCACTGTGATCTCTTCTTTGCGTGCCTACCATAATTTGGCAGAGGTAAGCAGGGAGGTGTCACGGGTTATTCTCAACAGTGCCCAGGTCGGTATCATGGTCTTTGATACTATTTCCATGGTTGTAGTGGAGGTAAATCCAACGGCCCAGGATATGTTGGCTCTGCCCCAGGAAAAGATTGTTGGTAAACCCTGTTACACCTTTTTTGGTGATGATGAAGGGCAGGGTTGCCTGAAGGATCGCCGTAAGAGCGGTGCCCTTCTCAATATTGAAAAAATGCTGCTGGTGCATCATGGTAAGCCGATACCCGTGCTCCTCTCTTCTGTGCCTGTCACTATAAGCAAGATCCCTTATTTGGTGGCGACCTTTATTGATATTAGTGAACGTAAACAGTTAGAAGAACAGCTCAGGCATTTGGCCTATTACGACCCTCTTACAGAGTTGCCCAATCGTGTCCTCTTTCATGAGCGCTTCCGTCATCAGGTTCGCCATGCTCGTCAGCATCAGCATAAAGTAGCCTTGCTTTTTATAGATCTCAATGATTTTAAGATTGTCAATGATACCCATGGACATCAGGTGGGGGATGGCCTCTTGCAAGAGGTTGCCAGGCGCCTACAGCATGCAATTCGTGATTCTGACTGTGCTGCCCGGCTCTCTGGTGATGAGTTTGCCCTCATCCTGTTTGATCCTGCTTCACGACAGAAGGTGGCGGAGATATGCCAAAGGATTATTGTTGAGATCAGTAAGCCGTGTCTGGTGGATGCCGTTAGTTGTAAGGTTGGAGCGAGTATTGGTATTAGTCTGTATCCTGAGGATAGTCAGGATCGTGAGGAATTACTCATGCAGGCGGATATGGCCATGTATCAGGCCAAAGAACGTAAAGGTATGCAGGGGCAAGGTTATCAGTTTTTCACAGAGGTGAAAGATAGATGAAACGTCTTTCTCTTCTCCTCATGCTTTTGTTTCCTTTTTTGGTTGGAGCACAGTCTATTCCTAATCCCATCAGCCCTTCGGTGTTAGAGCGCCAGTTTCAGCGCCCCATCTTGCCCAAGGCCAGCCCTGGACCCGTGATAAGCGTGCCGGAATCAGAGCCAGCGTTGCCTGCTGGGGTAGTTGATTTCTCCTTTATCCTGCACGGAGTGGAGGTCGTTGGCAATTCTGTTTACTCTGCCACAGAGTTGAGTCCGCTCTATGCTACGTATCTGCACCAGGAGGTGACTCTTGCCACCATTTATCAACTGGCGCGAAGCATCACGGCAAAATATCGCAATGATGGTTATCTGCTGTGTCAGACCATTGTTCCAGCCCAGCAGATTAAAGATGGCATGATTCGTTTGCAGGTGGTGGAAGGTTATATAAGCCGGGTAGTTGTAGAAGGTGACTATCGTGATTTTCGGGAGTTGTTGCGTAGAACCGTGGGGGATGTGACAGAAAACAAACCATTGCAGGCTGCTGCTTTGGAACGTGCTTTGTTACTGGCTAATGATCTGCCTGGACTGAGTGTGAAAGGGTTGTTGCGTCCTGCCGAGCACGATGTTGGTGCCGCAGAACTGGTTGTTGTGGTAACTGCCCAGCCTGTGACCCTCTCTTTCGGGGGGGATAATCGTGGCTCGCGTTATATTGGCCCCCACCAGCTCTCGACCCAGTTAGAAGGAAGATCTCTGCTGGGATTATTGGAAGAAAGCAGTATTTATTATGTTAATGCCACCCCTGATTTTAAGTTTTCAGAGACTGCCCTCCACTATGCGCAGGTAACCCATGGGGAGACCTTGAATCGTATGGGCACTAAGCTTGATTTATATTATCGCTATACAAAATCAACCCCCATAGATAGTTTGCAGCCCTTTGAACTGGTAGGTGTCGGTACTACAGCAGGATTTAGACTGAGTCATCCCTTTCAGCGGAGTCGCAGGAGTAATGTGTCCATTCATAGTGGCTTGGAGGTGCATAACGCTGATTCCCAGGTGCAGGGCCAGGATATCTCTGAAGATCGTTTGCGTGTTTTTTCGTTGGGCACGCTCTATGATTTTATTGATCGCTTTGGTGGTATCAGTATGGTTGGTCTTGAACTGCGTCAGGGGTTAGATATCTGCAATGCCTCACAACCTGATTCGTCTCAATCCAGGGCCAATGGTCGCTCGGATTTCACTTCCATTCGCCTTGAGGGCTATCGGCTTCAAAATCTCAGTCAAGGCTATTCGGTATTGTTTGCCTTTAGTGGTCAATTCAGCTTTGATCCCTTGTTGGTCTCTGAGGAATTTGGTGTTGGTGGTAATCAATATGGGCGGGCCTATGATCCCTTTGAGATTCATAGTGACCAGGGTATGGCAGCTAAGCTAGAGGTGCAGTATGGCTCCCCTTTTCCTGAGTCATGGCTCCGAGATTACCAGCTCTATCTCTTTACTGATTATGGGGCTATCTGGGATGAACATGGTGATAACTGGGATAGTCTTACCTCAGCTGGTTTCGGTGCTCGGCTCAATATTACAGTGTGGCTGTCTGGTTCAGTTGAATGGGCAAAACCCTTAACCCGCGCTGTGACCGCTGAGGAACCAGATGGGCGGGGTGGTCGCTATTTTTTCATGGTGCAGGCGAGATATTAACATGATGGAGATTGATGATAGAATGACCAATTCCTTTGCCCAAAAGATACGTGCTGTGCTGGTTTTTTTTCTGGTCATGAATTTGGTACTGCCCTTACCCCTGCTGGCCAATCCTCAGGGTGGTGAAGTGGTGGTCGGTTCTGCTGCTATAAATTCCACAGGCTCGACCATGACTGTGCAGCAGCGTTCCCATAAAGCCATTATTGACTGGCGTAGCTTTTCCATTGCTGCTGGAGAGCAGACCATCTTTATACAGCCAACCGCCTCTTCTTTAGCGGTTAATCGAGTCATTGGCGATGATCCATCACTTATTTTTGGTCAGCTTTCAGCTAATGGCCAGGTCATGCTGTTAAATCAAAACGGAATTCTTTTTGGTGAAAGCTCCCGAGTGGATGTGGCCAGTCTGGTGGCCAGCACTGCAACTTTATCTAACGATGCCATTCTGGCAGATAATTTTTATCTGAGCCATGACAACCAGCAGGCCCAGGCCAGCGTGGTCAATCGTGGTCAAATCACCGTGGCCCAAGGGGGACTATGCGCCTTTCTTGCCCCAGGGGTGGAAAACAGCGGTATTATTAATGCCCGTCTTGGCCGAGTTGTTTTGGCCTCTGGTGAGACCTTCAGCCTTGATTTATATGGTGATGGCCTGGTGCAACTTGAGGTTGGTCGTCAAACTGCCACTACCTTATATGATGCCATGGGGGAGGAGTTGGGGGCTGATGTTGTTAATTCTGGTGAGATCATAGCGGATGCTGGACGGGTACTGCTCTCGACCCAGGCTGCAGTTGGCGTAGTGGATACGGTTATTAATATGGATGGTCTCATTCAAGCCAATACCATTGGCGAGCAGAATGGAGAGATTGTTCTTTTCGGTGGTGATACGGGTATTGTCAGTGTCAGTGGTGAGTTAACGGCTCGTGGTGAGGATGTTGGCGAGTCCGGCGGCACCATCAAGGTCTTGGGGGAAAAAGTTGGCCTCTTTGACCAGGCCAGGCTTGATGCCTCTGGTGACAGCGGTGGTGGTGAGGTCTTGATTGGTGGCAATTACCAGGGTAAAGGGCCGGAGCCTAATGCCAAAGCCGTCTATGTTGATGAAGAGGTAAATATCAAGGCAGATGCAATCCGGCATGGTGATGGCGGTAAGGTGATACTCTGGAGTGATGGGGCCACTCGATTCCATGGCTCTTTATCCGCTGTTGGTGGCAGTGAGGCTGGAAATGGTGGCTTTGCTGAAGTTTCTGGGGCATCCCTTGGCTATTATGGCCAGAGTGCTCTTGGGGCAACCATGGGTGATGCTGGCACCTTACTTCTTGATCCCTATAATATCCGGATTGTCAATGGCCCTAATTCTGGTGTTGATACGGATTTTGCTGGCGATATCTGGAGTATAAATACTGGTGCTGGCCTTGATTATACTCAGCTCCAAAATGCTCTTTTAAGTTTTGATGTAATTGTACGTACCTTTGATCCTGGTTTTGCCGTAGGAGAGGTCGGGAATCTTTATGTTCAAACAGCTTTTACCATGCCAGATTCTGGTCATACTCTTCTCTTGCAGGCCCATAATGATATAATTGTTGATGCCATCATTACCGCAGGTGGAGGGGCTGGTTCCCTGACCATGGATGCCGCTAATGATATTGATATCAATGCTGCAATTTCTGTCTCTGCAGGCTATTTGTTTTTAGACGCTGAGGGTCATATAACTATTGATGACAATATCAGCTCTTCTGGGGCTGCTGATATTTATATGAACGCCTTTGGTAATATTACTATTAATGCTGATGTCACCACCACCGCTGCAGGGAGCGGGGATATTACCCTCCAGGCTGATATAAATGATAATGATATGGGTGCTGTAATTATCGGTAATAGTGGCACTATCAATACCAGCCTTTCCAATGGTAATATTAGTTTTTATGGTGCTGATATTGTTATTGATGAGGCCGGTGCCGTGGTTAATGCTGGAACAGGTACTGTGGTTCTGTCCAATCATCCGCCGGATCATACTATTGATATTGGTTCAAATACAGACAATCCTAGTGACCAGATTCTAAATATCTCAAATAACGAGCTGGCCCGGATAACAGCAGGGGGGATTCGTATTGGTAATGCCGCAGATACCCATGCCATGACAATAAGCAGTGATATTACAAATATCTCCGGGGATTTGGATCTGCGAACCGACAGTAACGGTATCTTTACCATTGCAAATGGGGCCACACTCACCACCAATAATCATACTGTTTTGATAAGTGCTAACGGCGCTGCTATAGGCAGTGCTGCCCTCGATGGTGGCCTTGATACTGGATCTGGAGATCTCTCAATTATAACGGCAGGAACCATCAGTGACGGGGCTGATGATGCTCCATCCTTGTCTGTGGGCGGCACAACAACACTTGCTGCTGGTGCTGCCAATAATATCAGCCTGGATAATAGCAATAATGATTTTGCCACCGTAATTATCAGCAACGCCAATGATGTCAGCCTCACCGATGCCAATAATATTGCTCTTGGTGTCTCCACCGTGTCAGGAAACCTGGATGTCACAGCTGGTGGTAATATCTCCCAGAGTGGTGCAGTTTCTGTTGCTGAGGTTGGGGCAATCACCACCTTAATTGCTGGTAATGATATAAGCCTTAATAATGCAGGGAATGATTTTGGCACCGTAGTGGCAAATGGCAATAGCGTTACCATTGCTGATGCCAATAGTATCATTATGGGTGCCACCACCGCCGCGACCTTAGCAATTACTGCCCATGGTACTGGCACCATAACCGATGCAGGTACCATGACGGTAAGTGGCACCAGTACCCTGACCGCCACGGGCAATGATATTATCCTTGATGCAGGTCATAACCTGGCTACAGTTGTTAGTGACGGCGCTACTGTTACATTGGTTGACAACGACAGTATAGTTCTGGGCAATACCACCGCTACTACCCTTAACGTAACGGCCAATGGCGCTGGCACTA
>JAOZSN010000128.1 GCA_029939635.1 Deltaproteobacteria bacterium | reverse complement strand
GTTTATCCCAGCCAGCTAAGCTGCTGCTGAGATAACGCTGTCATTTTGGGCCGTAACTCCTGTTGGAGTTGCGGCCTTTTTTGTTACAGCGGTCCGTAGAATGACGAATGTGGAAGGAACAATCCCCAAGGAATACTGAGATGAAAAAAAGCGTTACAGATAAAGAAATGATCACAGTTATTGCCGATTTTTTGGAACAAGGATTGGTGGATAATATTATATCCATGTTCAAGGTGGATAGCAGTTATTATCCGTTGATCGGCGAGGTGTTGCAGGACGAGCGTTTTGCTGTGCGCTTGGGGGTGTCGGTACTCTTTGAGGAGTTAGTGGCTGCAGGGCATGAAGAGGTCGGCCTGGCGGTGCCAGTACTTATTGAGCTTCTTGACCCTGAGACACCGGCCTATGTGCGCGGTGAGGCGGTCGGTGTGTTGGGTATCATTGGTACTGAAGAGGCCTTGGCAGCTTTGGCCCCTTTGGTGAATGATGATGATATGCAGGTGGCGGAGATAGCGCGGGATTATGTGTGAACAATAGTTATCAGTTATCGGTTTCCAGTTATCAGTTGGGAAATTTGTTTTTACCTGATACGTCATTCCTGCAACTGATAACCGATAACTGGAAACTGATAACTTCTTTACTTCTCTTCCCAATCAGGGCGCAGGTACAACTCGGTTAGCTGTTTACGCGCTACACCGGATGGGGCTTCTGTCAGCGGACAGGTGGCCTTCTGGGTTTTAGGAAAGGCAATGACGTCGCGGATTGAATCACGACCGGTGATAATCATCATCAGGCGGTCAAAACCAAAGGCCATACCACCGTGGGGTGGGGCGCCCAGTTCAAGGGCCTTGAGGAGGAAACCGAACTTATCATTGGCCTCCTCATCGCTGATACCAATAGCCTTGAAGACACGATCCTGTAGATCTTTCTGGTGGATACGCAACGACCCTCCACCGATCTCTGTGCCGTTTAAGACCATATCATAGGCTCGGCTCTTTACTTTGCCTGGATCGCTCTCCAGCAGGTCTAGATCGTCCTCATTTGGCATGGTAAAGGGGTGATGGATGGCGGTGTAGCGTTTGGCATCCTCGTCATACTCCACCAGAGGAAAATCAGTAACCCAAAGAAAATCAAAGGTGTCTTTGTCGATGAGTTCTTTGCGGCGTGCCAGCTCCAGGCGAATTTCAGCCAGAACATGATGTACTGTGGCTGGTTTATCGGCCTGGAAGAGGAGCAGGTCACCTTCCTTGGCCTCTAAGGCTAAAGTCATGGCAGCACGCTCTTCATCTTTAAAGAACTTGGCAATGGGTGACTGCCACTCGCCGTCTGCCTTCATCTTCACCCAGGCCAGGCCTTTAGCGCCAAAATTGCT
This sequence comes from Deltaproteobacteria bacterium, assembly GCA_029939635.1. Taxonomy (GTDB): domain Bacteria; phylum Desulfobacterota; class Desulfobulbia; order Desulfobulbales; family SURF-16; genus JAOZSN01. Next base: position 7,368 of record JAOZSN010000128.1, on the reverse strand, counting down.
GGCATAGCTGGTGAGGTTGTCGAGATCTTTACGGGAGAAGGTGGCGCAGTCCGTGGCATTGATGGCCTTGACCACCCCACCCTTCTCTACCACCTGCCGGAATACCTTGAAGCTGGCATCCTTGACAATATCAGAGAGATCCGTCAACTCAAAACCAAAGCGTGTATCGGGCTTGTCGGTACCAAAACGGTTGATGGCCTCATCATAGGTCATACGTGGAAAGGGGGTGGGAATGTCAATATTGCGACATTCCTTGAACAGCTCTGCCATCAAATCCTCACCCACTTGATACATATCCTCCTCACGGACAAAGGAAAGCTCCATATCTATCTGGGTAAACTCAGGCTGGCGATCGGCACGCAGATCCTCGTCGCGAAAGCAGCGACATATCTGGTAATAGCGATCCATACCCGCCACCATGAGCAATTGCTTAAATAGTTGGGGTGACTGGGGCAGTGCGTAGAATTTACCTGCATTAACCCGGCTGGGGACCAAATAATCACGGGCACCTTCCGGAGTAGACCGGGTGAGGATGGGAGTTTCTATCTCAAGAAAATTTTCGCTGTTGAGAAAGGTGCGGATGGCCTGGGCAGCCTTATGGCGCAAGAGGAAATTATCAGCCATACCAGGACGGCGTAGATCCAGATAGCGATACTGTAGACGCAGATTATCAGAAACCTCGGTCTCTTCATCCAGGGGAAAGGGTGGGGTCTGCGACTTATTAAGTATACGGAGTTCATCCACCATCACCTCAATGGCACCAGTGTGTAGTTTGTCGTTGATCATGCCTTCTGGGCGTGCAACCACGGTACCACGGATGGCTAACACCCATTCAGGGCGCAGTCCATGGGCCTTGGTATGGACCTCTTCGTCATGCTCCGGGTTAAAGACCACCTGGGTGAGGCCATTACGGTCACGCAGGTCAATAAAGATAACACCACCATGGTCACGGCGGCGGAGCACCCAACCCATGAGGGTAATTTCTTTACCGACGTCTTCTTTGCCCAGTTGATTACAATGATGTGTCCTGCTGAGATCGCCCATGGATTCCATTGGGAACTCCTTTTTAAAAACGAATATCGAATATCTAACAAGAAATATCGAATGTCGAAGGAATGTACTTTCGCTACAAAGATGCTCTTAGTGAAGACAACATCCGTCCTTCATCATTCGATATTTCTTGTTCGATATTCTGCGGTTCGCTGTTTATTAGTTAATTACGGTGGCCAGCTCGCGGCACCAGTTTTCTATATCGTTTGTAAAGGTAATATCCTGCTGCTCACGGGTTTCCATGTTACGCAGCACAACTCTATTTTGGGCCAATTCATCTTCGCCCATGATCAGGGTGTAGCTGGCCTTGGCCTTGCCAGCCTGTTTCATTTGGTTTTTCAGGCTGCGATCTTGCAGATCCATGGCCACCTGTAGACCTTGGCGGCGCATAGCTTGGCAAATGACAAAGCAGCGTTCTTGGGCTGCATCACCTAAGGCCGCGATGAACAGGTCAATGCCTTTGGCTTGGGGTGCCTTGCCAGATTCCTGCAGGAGGAGGGCTAGGCGTTCCATACCCATACCAAAACCAATACCGGGCACGGCAGGGCCACCTAATTGCTTCACCAGGCCATCGTAGCGGCCACCCGCACCCACGGCAGACTGGGAGCCTAAATCGTTCGTAATAAGTTCAAAGGTGGTGCGGGTATAATAATCTAAGCCGCGTACCATAAAGGAGTTAACCACATAGTTTACCTCCAGCAGATCAAGACCCTTTTTTACCTCGCTGAAATGGCTATCACAGTCAGCGCAGAGATGGTCAAGGATGGAGGGAGCGTCCTTATAGTGCTCCTGGCAGGTCTCATTTTTACAATCGAGAACACGGAGAGGGTTGCTTTCACGTCGGCGTAGACAGTCATCGCAGAGATCATCAATGGTACCGATGAAATCAAGGAGCGCCTTATTAAATGCAGGGCGACATTTGGGGCAACCCAGGGAGTTTATTTCCAGGCTGACGGTCAAGCCTAGTCGTTGGATGATAAGGGCCGCCATTGCCATTAATTCAGCATCCTGGCGGGGGTGGTCTAGGCCGAGCATTTCAACTGATATCTGGTGGAACTGGCGCAACCGCCCCTTCTGAGGCCGTTCGTGGCGGAACATGGGGCCGATGGTGAACAGCTTACAGATGGGTTTGGCCACATGGAGACTGTTTTCAATATAGGCTCGCAATACCGGTGCCGTACCCTCGGGGCGCATGGTCAGGGATGAGCCGTTGCGATCAGCAAAGGTATACATCTCTTTTTCAACAATGTCAGTGGTCTCACCAATGGAGCGCTTGAAGAGCTTAGTCTTCTCAAGAATGGGGACCTTGATCTCCTCACAGCCAAAACTATGGAGGATTTCCCTGGCTGTGTGTTCAATGAACTGCCAGGTCTCCACCTCACCGGGGATAATATCTTTAAAGCCTTTCAGCGCCTTGACTGCCACTACTGTCTCCCTGTAATTATGTACTTAGCTACCATTAAATGAAAAACGGGTGATATTATCCCAACAGGGGGTGAAAGTCAAGGATGGAGGCTTATCCCTGGTTGGCGTGGTCTACCTTCAGGCAGCGATCCATCACCACTTTCAGCCCTTTGCTGCGGGCCAGGGCGGCAGCCTCATCATTGCTTATGCCCTGCTGCATCCACACGGATTTAGCACCAACGGTAATGGCTTCTTGCACAATAGGGACAATTTCTTCAGAGCGGCGAAAAATATCGACGATATCAAGGGGGACTGGAATGGCGCTGAGGTTAGGGTAACATTGCTGACCAAGGATCTCGGTTTGACCTGGGTTAACTGGGATGATGGTGTAGCCAGCCTCCATTAGGTAGCGTGCCACCATATTGGAAGGACGATTCTCTTTGGGGGATAACCCTACCACGGCAATGGTCTGGGCAGAATTTATGATTTCGGTGATTTCATTGGGATTTGTCAGCATGGAATTTTCCTGGTAAGGGTGTATTTTGAAAATTTCGAATGTATTGAAATATAGAATGTAATAATTGTAAAGAATAGGGAAGAAACTATGTGTCAGATGAGTGTGGTGTTGGACAAAAACGGTGAGCAGGAAACCATTATGGATAATGTCACCCTGCTTGAGGCCAAGGGTACAGGAGTGGAGGTTTCCACCCTCTTTGATGCGCCCAAGCAGGTTGACCACTGTCGAGTTGAGCGCATGGATTTTAATAGCGGCACGGTTACCCTTGTCTCACTGGAAAAATAAAAGGAAAATGAACCATGAGTGAAAAAACAGATTTAGAAAAACTACGTATTTTGCTTCCCCACTGGGTAGAACATAGCCACAGCCATCAGCATGAGTTTAAAAAATGGCTGGATATCGCCCGCCAGGAAGGTCAGGACGAAGCAGCAGCAGAGATTGACCGTGCCCTGGAGTTGATGGTTCAGACTGATACAGCCTTGAATAAGGCCCTGGAGTTATTGGGTGGTAAGGTGGAGGGGCATCATCATCATTGAACAACGAACCGGAGAATATTGAATATCGAACCGCAGAATGTCGAAGTAAGGATGTTATCTATTAAAACAAATACCGCACTTCGATATTCGATATTCATGATTCGATATTCTGCGGTTCGCTTTTATTCAGCAAACGGTGGTAGTTCCAAGATATCCAAAAAGTTTTCCACCTGATAATCACCGTTAATTTTGTCGTTTCGGAACGCGATGAGTTTCATGCCCACACCGTCGCTATGCTGGCGGTCGATGATGGAGTCACCAATATATAAGGCATCGTCAGCTGTCATGCCATAATGATCTAGGATTACCTCCAGGGCCTCTGGGTGTGGTTTGGGGTTCTGGACGTCAGAGGTGGTCATTACCTTGTCGTAATATGGGCTGAGGTTATATAAATCCAGGATTATGCCCATGGTGTTGGTACGGCTGGTGGAGATGGCCCGCTCAATACCACGTCTTTGTAATTCCTCTAAAAAGGCAATGAGGTCTGGTTCTATGGTCATGTATTTCAAAAATGGCTGATAATTTAGATCTGCCCGGTATGCCTCGGCCTTGTCAATATCCTGGGGATAGTTCCTAAGGAGATAACGTACCGATTTCATGACGTTGTGGATGTGGACATACTCCAGCTCCTCGGCGGTCATAACTGGGTGACCAAGATTTTCGAGGATATGATTATAATAATGCTTGTTGGCGTTTTTAGAGTCGAACATAACGCCGTCACAGTCAAAGATGATGAGTTTAGGTATTGGCATAGATATCGAGATGTTGGCTATAGGTAGGGGCTTTGGGGTGTCGCTGGCCTTAATCAGATACAGAGAAAGGTTTACGGTTACCAGTTTACGGTTTACGGTTCAAGAGATGTTTTCTCTAATTTAGAGGCTTTCCCTCAACTGTAAACTGTAAACCGTAAACTGTCTTCATCATGCAAAAAACAGACTTTCTCATAATTGGTAGCGGTATCGCCGGTCTTTCCTATGCCCTCAAGGTAGCGCATTTAGGGCAGGTGACCATTATTACCAAGAAGGCTCGGGTTGATACAGCCACAAATTTGGCCCAGGGTGGTATTGCTGCTGTATTGGATAGTGCTGATAGTTTTGATGCCCATGTGGCTGATACCTTGGCCTCCGGGGCTGGCATTTGCAACGAGGCTGTGGTGCGCCAGGTGGTACAGGCTGGACCAGCCCGTATTCAGGAGCTTATTGAGCTTGGTGTGCATTTTAATCAGGATCAAAATGGCACTGGTCTTGATCTAGGGAAAGAGGGTGGCCATTCCTCTCGCCGTATTGCCCATGCCATGGATGCCACAGGGCGCGAAATTGAACGGGGGTTGTTGGCCCAGGTGGAGCGCCATGCCAATATCACCATGCTGGAGAATCATCTGGCCGTTGACCTGCTCATAGCCTCCCGTGCTGGCATTGATGTCAGTGGCCCAGTGTTGGATTGCTGCCTTGGTGCCTATATTTTAGATCGGAGTAATCATAGTATTGCTCCCCTGCAGGCCAGGGTAACGGTGCTCTGTACTGGCGGCTCCGGGAAGGTGTATCTCTACACCACCAATCCGGATATTGCCACAGGTGATGGTATTGCCATGGCGTATCGGGCAGGGGCGCGGGTTGCCAATCTGGAGTTTGTCCAGTTCCACCCCACCTGCCTTCATCATTCGAAAACAAAGAATTTTTTGATCTCAGAAGCTGTGCGCGGTGAGGGTGGAATCCTTGTAGATGAACGTGGTCAGCCCTTTATGCAGCGCTATGATCCCCGCGCTGATCTTGCCACCCGCGACACGGTAGCTCGCGCCATTGATAGCGAGATGAAGGCCAGTGGTGATGATTCCGTCTATCTTGATATCAGCCATAAGCCCGCTGATTTTATTCGCCACCGCTTTCCAACCATCTATCAAACCTGTATGTCCTTGGGGATTGATATCACCAAGGAGCCTATCCCGGTAGTGCCGGCAGCTCATTATATGTGTGGCGGTGTTCTTACTGACAGCCGTGGCCGAACTAACCTTAATAATCTCTACGTCTTGGGTGAGGCGGCCTGTACAGGCCTGCATGGTGGCAATCGTCTGGCCTCTAATTCCCTGCTTGAGGCTGTGGTTTTCGCTGATGCTGCAGCTGAGCAATGTCAGCTAGATTGGCTTGAGTTGTCGCGCAAGGAGTGGCCCCGGGTACCTGGTTGGGTATCAGGTCAGGCCGAACGACTGGAAGAATGTGTTTTAATCAGCCATTGCTGGGATCAGATCAGACGGTTGATGTGGAATTATGTCGGCATTGTCCGTACTGGGCAACGTCTGGAGATGGTGCGTAAACAATTGGCTCCCCTGGTGCAGGATGTGGCTAATTTCTTCCGTGAATACCTGCTTACTCCTGATCTCATCGAGTTACGTAATATTGCCCTGCTAGCCCAACTCATAGTCCGTAGTGCTCAGCAGCGTAAGGAATCACGAGGGCTTCATTATTTGGTAGATTATCCAGAGAAGGATGAGGTTACTGGTCGCAAGAACACGGTACTGTGACTGAAATTTTGTGCTGCAAATGCAAATTTTTCATCAGAAGAAATTTTTTACTTTTGATAAGCTCATGAAATCAATCATTTAATGTAATAGCTGTCTTACTATAAAATGTATGAATAATTTCTTGACACCCACCATTTAGTATGCGCATAATATTCAGATGATGATTTCAGGTTTACAATTTGTGAGTGCTGGTCATCACTACCAAATAGTTACTGGCAGGCTTGAAGATGTTCTTATTTCACTCCCCTCTCACCGACCCTTGCCGGGCCTGGTCTGCCGCAAAGAACATTCTGGTATCAAGTGGGGCCACCCCGCTTCCCCGCATAACCACCCTCTGGTTCATGTCAGCTTGAAGTAATGACCATCTTCACTTCCCAGGGGCCCGGCAGCTTTTCTTTCTGATCTCAAATTCGTTTATTTTCCACATTTATTCTTCGGGCAATGAGGTTCTTCGCATTTGTGCTACCTCAACCAACGTTTCCAGCCGTACTAAGCGCCGATCATGTTCCCGCAGTTCTTTGGATATTTCACTTAGCAGTCCGCCTGTACGCTCAATTTTATCATTGACGAGCAAGACATTTCGCATGGCCTCCATTGCTTCTTTAATGGCACTCATTTTTTGCTCCTCGTAACTGAGCTAAAACTGTCTCAGCCTCAGCTACCCCTTTCGCCAGAGATTTTCGTGCCCGCTCGTTGGATGTCGCAACTTCTTCTATTAGGGAGAGCAGTGCATCCTCCTCATTATTTTGGCTTTTTTGTTCGCATCTTTGGCGTACCAATTGCGATAAGCTCACTCCTTCTTTGTGTGCCTCAGCAAGTAAAAATTTTTTAAAATCAGGTGTTCCTAGTATGGTTATCCGTTCGCTTTTGGCTTGCATAGTTTCCTCCTATGAATGATAATACATATTATCATTATAATGATAATTATCATATTGTCAATAAGCGCTCAAACATAAAAAAAAGGCCCTGGTTGCGTGAGCAACCAGGGCCTTTTTGACGTAAAAATAAGACTGTTAAAAAGTCAGATTAGAAGGTCATAGAGATACCGTTGGTGAACAACAGAACATCTTCGCTATCCGCATTTGCTACGCCAGCCTTGAAGAAATCACCAGCCAACAGGTAACCAGCATCGGCAGAGTAGGTCAGGTTGTCAAGCAGCTTGTAAGATACACCAAGATCGATCTCCCAGCCATAGTCGTCATCCCAACCACTTTGCTCGTCAGCAGCAAGGGCGTAGCCCATACCAGCATGGAGGGTCACGGTATCAGATATAGCCATATCTGCATTGGCAACGATGGCCATAACACCAGCATTTCTCATCTGGCCACTGGCACCTGCACCTG
>JAOZSN010000127.1 GCA_029939635.1 Deltaproteobacteria bacterium | reverse complement strand
GGTGGAGCCAAGTGACTTTCTGCTGTATTTCCTGATGGCCCATGTGTTTTGGTCTCTGTTTTGTTTTGATTATCAGGCGTATCGGATTCAGCCTTAATATAAGTTGGAGCAATTTGATCATCTTTTTACTGCATGGATGCAGGAATCCGTAACATCTTGTCCTCCGAAATCCTTTGGGTAGGATATGCAGCATCAGCAGATACAAGAACTTGGCCCCACTAACGGTTTTGATCTGCACCTTTTTGCTGCCTGAGTCTACATACCGGTAGGTGACACTAACATCATCGCAAGATAATATGTCTTTTTCCGGAATAACGCCTTTATATAAGTATCTGCCGAGATAAATAAGAGCCTTGTTACCACTCCCACATCCTTGCTGTCTACGACCCACTTCCCTGGGCATCTCTTTGGAATACGCATCTTATGGTGGTGACGGTAATTTATGCTTTGCCTGCCGCAAAGCGGCTTCGTTCAACACGACCTGCGAGCACGTGTGTTTTTTCGATGTTTAACCAAAGACTTAGATTCGCTCAAAGTTGGTAGGCAGCTCGTTGGCGGGCGGGTTAACTTTGGCGTTCGGTTTAAAAAAAATATCTCAATATTGACATTCAACAATATTCCCACGCATAATAATTATTCACATTCAACTTAATTTAAGGATAATAAAATGCCATCATTAAAAGACATTACCCTCAAACCGAAACTCATAGCTTTATTTATTGTTGCAGCGGTTGTGCCGTTAACTATTGCCAGTTATATTGCCGTCAATTTTGCAACCAAGGCATTAATGAACGGATCTTATCATCAACTTGAAGCCATTAGAACTATAAAGAGTAAACAAATTACATCTTTTTTTAATGAACGAATGGGTGATGTCAGGGTACTTGCCAACGATCCTTTTGTGTTGCAGGCATTCAAAGATTTAGATGCAGCATTGAACGCAGGTGGCGGTACAGCTAGTGGTCAATTTAAAGGTTACACAAACGAGAAATATGATGCGCCACAGGCTTATAAAAAAGTCCATGATAAATATTTTTCCTTTTTCAAATATTATATGGAGCAATATTCATACTATGACATTTTTCTACTTTCTCTCGAGCATGGAGACACCAGTTTCTCTGTAACCAAGGAGGCTGACTTTGGTCACCGGGCAAAAGAAATTGAGTCATCATTACATGATGTGTGGCTTCGGGCAAGCCGAGGCGAAGTAGCCTTATCTGACACAAAACCATATGCACCAACTAATGATACCCCTGCACAATTTGTAGCTGCACCAATCATGGAAAATGGTCAAGTTGTTGGAGTCGTCGCTCTGCAACTTTCCATCGAAGCTATCAATAATATAATGAGCGAACGCACAGGGATGGGAGAAACAGGAGAAAGCTATCTTATTGGCTCTGACCTGCTTATGCGCTCAGATTCATTTCTTGATCAGACAAATCATACTGTTGTTGCCTCTTTTGCCAACCCGAACACAGGTAAAGTTGATACTGAAGCGGCCTCAAATGCTTTGGCTGGTAAAAAAGCAAGTCATGTTATCATCGACTATAACGGACATCCTGTCCTCTCTGCCTATGCCCCCCTTGATTTGCCTGGTATTAAATGGGCTATTCTCTCTGAAATTGGTGAGGCTGAAGTTGTTAAGCCTATAAACGAAATTATCATAAATGTCATAATTGTAGGTGTGGTTCTATCGATGATTGTGGCTATTATTGCTTTCTTGGTCGCTAGACAAATTGCAAAACCTCTTATTGGCGCATGCCAGTTTGCAGAGAATATCGCCAATGGTGATTTGTCTGGTAATCTTGCAATAGATCAAAAAGATGAAGTAGGGCAATTAGCAAGTGCTTTAAATAAAATGACAAAACAGCTGCGTGCTATGCTCACAACAATCAGTGAAAACAGCTCGCAAGTTGCCGCATCATCAGAAGAACTTTCAGCAACAGCAGCACAGATGAATACAAGTGCCGAGGAGTTAACAACTCAGTCCAATGCAGTCGCTGCTGCATCAGAAGAAATAACAGCTAACATGCAAACAGTTCATGGTACTGCTGGGATGATGTCAACAAATACTAAAGAGATATCATTGAGTGCAGAAGAAATGTCTTACAATATTGGTGCGGTGGCTACAGCTATTGGTGAAATGTCGGCATCTATTCAAGAAGTTGCAATAAATTGTACTTTGGCATCAGAACAAGCCCAACAGTCAAGCCTAGCCAGTTCTGAGTCAACCGAAAAAATGAATCAACTTACTAAGTCAGCAAGTGATATCAGCAAGGTTATAGACATAATTACAGAGATTAGTGAGCAAACAAAACTTCTTGCTTTAAATGCTACAATTGAAGCCGCACGAGCAGGAGAAGCTGGGAAAGGATTTGCTGTTGTCGCAAACGAAGTTAAAGATCTAGCCAAACAGACAGCAGATGCAACAATAAAAATAGCCCGCCAAATACTAGACATACAAAACCAAACATCTGATGTTGTAGAAAATATCAAACACACAACCCAAATTAACAATAAACTTAACGAAATAACATCAACCATAGCAGCAGCAGTGGAGGAACAAACAGCAACAACGAATGAAGTATCGCAAACAATGGCATCAAGTGCAGAAGGAACAAAAAAGACTAGCAGGGCCGTACAAGAATTAGCTACGAATATCGAACAAGAAGTCCTTGGCAGTGTTCAAGAAGCCACTACTGGGGTTGAGGACATATCAAAGAATATCCACGGAGTAAGCAATATAGCTCAAGAAACATCAGAAGGGGCAAATGGCATAAACGGGGCGGCAAATGAACTTGCGACACTTGCCACAAAACTACAAACAGAGGTTTCACAATTCAAGTTGTAGCATGGACGAACCTAATGAATAAGGTTAGAGTGTGCGAGCCCAAGGCGTAACATGACCTTGTCTGGTTCAATATCATCACGCAAACAACCTCATTGCATTCACAGCGCTTTCGCCCCAGTTGAGAAGCCACCCTTTTTACGTCCCGGTCAGCCTCCCGGTATAACGGGCATACCACTTTGGTGGTGTCAGGAATTTCATTTACTGAATAATCAACAAGACGGTCAAGGTTATAGTTCTCACGCATATATTTGAAAAAATTCTCCTGAGACCACCTAGCAAACATGGCCGCAGTAGCGGTGGAGAGATCCCGCTGGTAATCTGTTGAGAGAATCGCTGTCTGGTGACCGCTTTTGGTCAGCTTGCCTTGTAAGTAAATTAATAAAGGGGGGGTGTTTTTTTCTCACCCCCCCAGTGCACCTACTTATTCTCGCCGACGTGACATAGATACTAGGCCAATCAGGCCAGAGCCAAGCAACCAGACCCCTCCTGGAATTGGTACGGCACTTGTCTCTATGTTATCTATGCTGGGGAAAAAATTGGTGGATTGACTGCTATTGGCAAAGAGGAATTGCATCTGAGTGATGGCCTCTGTGCTGTCAGTCGCAACCTCCAGCCAACGAAACCAATTCATATCATCGATCAGATCTATACCAGTCAATTGCCAGACATCCTCTCCGTCGTTACTGCCGATAATTGTCAGAGGTGTGATAAAATGGGTGAGGAACCCATCCTTTTTATTGCCCGGAAACAGTTCAAAAGAATTGACAATTGTCTCCTCTGCAAAATAGATATAACCTGTGTTGTGCATGGTTGCATAACCACCGCTGTCTGGCCGGTAACGCATCCGTTCAATGCCATCAAGACTGAGGAACTGACGATCATCCTGGTCAAACCATTCCATGCCATGGGTGCCAATCCCGGCAGTCTCCGGGGCACTAAAGTCAACTATTGCGGCTGTTGCAGGGTTACACAAAGCGCAGGATAACAAAATGGTAGATAAAACGATTTTCTTCTTCATGGTACTCTCTCCTTTATAGGGTGATGTGAAATAACTCAGGCGGATTAATCTTGCCTGACATTGCTAACTGCTGTTGTGGGGCAGATGATTACCTTTTAAAAAATGCCACTCACCTGGCCAGCCAAGCGGTTGGCTATAAGGGTGGTGGCCTCCTTGCTGTCGATATTGGTCTGGCAGGCATTAACCACAATGCGAGTCCTAAACTCCCTATGGGCAGTTCTTCTACTCATAGAACCCGTAGACCGTGCTGCCGAGCCGTTACTGGTATCGGATGAGTTGGTCAACTCCATCTCTTCTCCGTTGGGCAGTTTCTCCATAAGGCGGATGTCCATGGCACCCAAGTATTCATCCACACTGAACATGGCCCCAACAACGGCCCCTGCAGCTGCGCCTGCCAGAGAACCGGCAACGCCGTAGACTCCAGCCTTACCTGAACTACTGCCCATTACAGCTCCAGTAAGACCACCACCAAAACCACCAGCCAGCATGCCATCAGCAGTTAACCCGGTTTTCTTTTCGCCAAGATAGAGCAGGTTGGCCTGGATTATAAAGCCTGCCTCCCTTGGCCCGGTAATCTTAAAGCCCTTGTTGTGCAAATCTGTCCTGATCAACTCTGCCATATCAATTTCCTGAAAATTACTGGTGTTGGTAACACGCAGAAAGACAGAAGGGTTTTCCACTAAAAGCATGGGATCAAGGAAGATGGTGTCGCTCATCTTCCCCTGCACATCCAGCTCCCGATGCTCTATGGCATCCATGGTCTTGGCACAACCGCCAAGCTGGGCCAGGATAAAGATAGCGAAAATAAGAGTGATGCTGTTTTTGATGACTACTTGCATAAGAAATTTTCCTTTATATGTTCGATGTGAATAAACGTAGTAGTGCGCTAATTGTGGCACCTATGCCCTGCCGGTGAATGTGGATTTCATTTTTATTCACCAGGCCAGACAGGTAAGTAATAGGGGCAGGTGCATATCCCCATGCCGATACTATGGTTTATGGTTTGAATTGCGACTGCTGAGAAAAAATAAATCTTTTTCCTCAAAAACAATCATCGTCCCAGCTACTTAGACCATCGTCAAAGCTGCTACAGGAATAATCATCATCGGTGCTGCTACTGAAACAATCGTCATCATCCCAACTAGAGGCTGCGCAGTCGTCGTCACATGATGAGATTGAATGACATTCGTCCCAGCAAGGATCTGTAATATCACAGGGATCAGTGAGGGAACAGTTGCATGATGAACCGGTCATATCATCATCCCAGGAGGATGAAGAGTGCACATCATCATCAAAGCAGGATGAACTAAATAAATCGTCATTATCAAACGAGCTGAACCCATAGATGCTGGCATATGGTTCAATGCCAGCCACACCCATGGCATAATCATCGTCGTCATTAGATAATAATGTGTGCTGCCAGCCATCATCACAGAAGGATGAACTGTGAAAATCATCATCGTCGTTATCAGCAACTGTCCAAGAGTTGCTGGCGAAAACATCACTCCAGGAGAAGGGGGAAGATGCCCCATTACCAACCACGGACTCCTCCCCAGTTCCAGGATGAGGGGGCTTGTTGTTATTCTGCTGATTGGCCGTCAAGTCGCAGCTTGGCATAAGAATGATAACGACAAAGACAATACAGATAAAAAAGAACAGTTCCATAGCACACCTCCAGCATTGTTTAATGTTATGCTAGAGAGCTATGGTTCTATTTACGGTGATTGTAAAAATAATTAAAAAAAGATTCGCCACGTTTGGCGTTCATGGCGTATGGGTGGCAATATGATCCAGCCAGTCAGCTATGGGGGCGTTGTTTTTTGTCTTAGTGAAGGGTGATAAAAAATCATCCAGTAAACCAGGGTGATCCTGCCGGCATTCTTTATCATGTTCCAGCTGCTGCAGGGTTTTTTCCAGTCGAACGGTGAAGGCCACACCAAGCTTTTCAATAAGATGCTCTTGCTCCAGCCTTGTCAGCAGTTGTTTTCCTTTGCTGGTCAGGCGGGTAAAATGCTGACTCTGCTGATGATTTACCATGCCATGTGGTTCAGAGGTGATTTCTGCCAGACCTTGTTTAATGAAAACATCATTAATATGACTGACAATGGTCGAGGGCCGACCAATACCATAATATTCCATGATAAAGAGGAACTGGCCAAGGTCAACATAGCCATAATCAGTAGAAAACTTGAATGTATGCGGGGCTGGTACAAGGTGACAGTTGCTGCCCTCCAGGGCCTCATTTCCTTCGCCATCGTAATCCAGAATCAACATCGAACCATCCGATAGGGTTACGCGTAATAATTGTTTTTCCTGCTGTTCCATTTCATCCTGGCTGGCCGCAACCAGTCGGGCAATATTTCTGGCCCTGCTATCTTCCTCTGCAGGAAGTTCCATGGCGCTGATAGCTTGTTCAACTTCAGGCATTGAGATGCGCAGATGCAATGGCTGATGGGCCGGGTGCTGTGTTGCTTTATTTTCAGTCATGATTATTTCTCCAAATAAGTATCAGCAGATATACATATCAAGGCTGGTATCGGTTAAAACTGCCTGGTGGCGGTATTCAGCAAAGAGACAGTTTGCCGCGGCCTGCCAGCTTTCAGCATACGGCAGGTTCTGGTCCGGCAGACTGGCAAGTATGGCCTCTTCAGCTCCATGAAGCCAGCTGTCATGGTTATCTGCCAGAGATGAATTGTTGCTGTAATCCTCAACCACGCCACATAGATGCTCAGCCATTGGCCAGTCAGCAGCCATCTCAACCCCTAGCCCCTGCCAACCATTGCCTGGGGCAATATGGGGGGCCTTGATGGTAAAGCCAATATCAGCAGGAGAAAACGAGGCACGAACAGCAAGATTATTGGTGCTAAAAACCTGCTGGCGCCTGGCGCAATTACTGGTAATCTGGGCCGGTCTGCAACCGGTTAAATTACCAGGGTGCATCTCAGGGTGCTGCCGATAATAGGCCAGTACTGCCTGTTCAAAATTTCCATAACTGGCCACTAACCCCTTAAACGCCTCAAGGTTAAGAATCTCAGGGTGTAGCAGGCAACCATTATAGTCCAACCCCAAGGCCAACAACTCAAGGCGCATCAGGTTAAGCAGCACGGTCAAATCGTTTTGTTCTAGGGCCCTGCAGAGCTGACTCCTGGTGTCCAGCAGGGTGCATTGTTCCGTCTGATTGGCCTTGAATGTCTTCTTCCAGCGGCTCATGGCTGGACCCTGGCGAAGATTGGGGTGGTTGCCGGTGGTGCGTGGATAACTGAGTATACTCATATTGATTCTCCTGGGGTGGGGTACCAAGGTAAAGGGTTTGCATGGTTTTATAGGTCTGATGAGGAAGATAGCCGTGTTCGTAATAGGCAGCAGCCAGTAGGGCAACGGTGTTCATCTCGCCAGAAAACGGCTCAGACAGGCAACTGACAACCTCGGCCCTGGTAATATCAAGCTGGTGATCGTTTCTGCATAACAGTTTTTCCTCGCTGGTAATCAGCTCATGGTTTTGATCTGCCTGCCAGAAGGCCTGTTTTGCCTGCTTGCCTGCAATCTGCAGGGTGACAGGTTGGCACAGGCAGCGTTTGTCCTGACGTAACCTTTCCTGTTGCTGGCGGTTCAGCAAATCAAGCATGGCAATCTTCACCCTGCCAAGTCCTTTGCCAGGCAACAACTTACGTAGATGCTGGCCCAGTAAAAAATCAGCAATAGCCCGAAACAGGGCAGCACTGGCAAGGCCCCGGTCAAAATCAGTTTGGCCTGCCCTGGCCTTGGCCAGTTGAGAGTTGATCTCCCCACGCTCCAGGGACCAGAATCGCATCCGGCGCACAATGGTCTCTTCAGCGAGTTGAGGGCGCAATACATCCTGCAGATGCCAGGCAATGGCCTCGCCCTCACTGTCCGGGTCAGTGGCAATTATTATTTCAGTCACAAAAGGAACCTCCCGGTTGAGCTGGGATATATCCTTTGTCAGCGTCCATGTTGGCTTGTAGCCATTTTGGATGTCTACTTTGTTGATGGTGCGAAAATGTCCCACCGTGCCTAAACAGCGATATTCTGGCCCCAGCAAACTATTAATACGGCGCGCCTTAGCTGGCGACTCGGTAATAAGCAGCCGACTGGGCAACAGACGCTGACCATGCCTGCGCATATAACTTACCAGGGAAGCCGAGGGGGTGGTGTCGTTACGGTCATAGCTGAAAAAATCCTCATGACAAAATAGAATAAAATTATCCATGGCCCGAGACACCGCTACATTGAGCAGAGAATAATCACGAGAGGTAAACCTGTTATTGTCCGGAGTTACCACATGACTGAAAATGATCAGCTTTTTTTCAGCTCCCTGCAGGGCGCTGATGGTATCAATAACCATGCTTTCATCACCAAGGCCACTTGCCGTAATTAACTTCCGTAGCAATTGGGCCTGGGGTTTGAAAGGAGTGACAATGGCGGCAACCTCGGCCAGCTGCTCTGTCCCATAAAAATCTATGATTGCCTTTTGTTGTTTGCCCAGCCAACTAATGATGAGATCGGCCTCACCCTTATTGGTCCAACTTTTATTCTGCTGTTGTGGCCATGTCCGACCCTCGGCCCAGGCCATGGTCGGCAGGACACCCTTGTCATCATTCCGCATGGGGATCAATAATTGGGGGCTGTACACATATTCCTGGCAGAAGCCTATTATGGTTGGCTTGCAGCGGTAATGAAAACGCAGGTGCAAACCAACATTACCAGCCCCTGGTTGACTGAAACGGCTGACAGACTGAGCCATGGCCATGATGTTACCATGACAACAATCAGCTGCAAGGACAATGTCAGTGCTCTCCATGGCCATGTTTTTTAAAATACGCTTATGGAGATGAGCGGGATGTTTAATCGA